>JASEHI010000081.1 GCA_030018695.1 Anaerolineales bacterium | reverse complement strand
AATGACAAAAATCACCTTTCTATCACGAGAGTCGTCACAAACTACGATAAAATATGGGGCAAGATGGAACCCATTTTGCCGAAGGCCTATTCGGCTGGATTGACAATCTCGAAGAGGAGTTTTAGCCATGCGCCGTCTTTTTACTAAACGCCAGAACGTTTTTATCAAACTAATCAAGGAACAGGCCACACTGACACTGGATGGCATGGAGTCCCTGAAAACCTATTTAGCCTCCCATGACCCGGCTGACTCGGCGCGGCTGGTTTCCAAAGAAAAAGAAGCCGATGAAGTCCGGCGGATCTTGATCGAAGAATTGAATAGGACTTTCATTACCCCCTTTGACCGGGAGGATATCTTTGCGCTTTCCCGGACGATTGACGATGTATTGGACTATGCCTATACCACTGTCAGTGAAATGGAAATCTTGAAAGTAGAGCCGACCCCTTACATGCAGCGGATGGCCTCCCTGCTCAGAGATGCGGCTTACGAACTTTTGATGGCGGTCAATCGCCTGGAGGAACACCCGGGCGTTGCCAATGACCACGCCCAGCGCGCCAAAGCCCTCGAGAACCGGGTGGAAGATGTTTACCGCGAAGCCCTGGCCGATCTTTTCAGCGGCGCAGAAGATATCAAGCACGTGGTCAAAATGCTAAAGCTGCGCGAGGTATACCGCCATTTGAGCAATGCCGCCGACCGCGGCGACGAGGCTGCCAATGTGATTGCCGATATTGTCGTCAAGATTGCATAAAAGATGGAGACAGCCTCAATGACACCGCTTCTCATTGCCGTGATTGTCTTGGCCCTGATCTTTGATTTTCTGAACGGCGTTCACGATTCCAGCAACGTGGTCGCCACGATGATTTCATCCCGGGCGCTTTCGCCGCGCGCCGCCTTGGGGATGACCGCTCTGGCAAACTTTTTTGGCCCGTTTATCTTCGGCGTAGCTGTGGCTAATACCATCGGGCATGAAATTGTTGTCGCGGAGACAATCAATACCCAGGTGCTGCTGGCTGCGCTGGTCAGCGCCATCTTATGGAATCTTTTGACCTGGTATCTGGGGTTTCCGAGCAGTTCATCCCATGCGCTGATCGGCGGTTTCGTCGGCGCGGTGGTCATTGGGGCAGGATGGCAGGCCATCCAACTGAACGGATTGGAGAAGATTTTGATCGCCTTGTTCGCTTCCCCAATCGTCGGTTTTATTTTCGGATACATCCTGCTCAGAATTATATTTTTATTATGCTGGAACGCCACACCGCGCGTCAACGCTTTTTTTAAACGCGGCCAGATATTTACCGGCCTCGCGCTGGCGCTCAGTCACGGCGCCAACGATGCGCAGAAGACAATGGGGATCATCACCCTGGCGCTGGTCACCGGAGGATATTTGAAGGTTTTTGCCGTCCCGCTCTGGGTCATTGTCCTCTGCGCGGCGATGATTGCTTTAGGCACTGCCGTGGGCGGATGGAAGTTGATCCGCACGCTGGGAGGCAAGTTCTATAAAATCCGCCCGGTGGATGGGTTCGCTTCACAATTGGCCTCGGCAGTCGTTATCATTGCCGCTTCCCTGGTCGGAGGCCCGGTAAGCACCACCCAGGTTGCCAGCTCAGCCATCATGGGCGTTGGCGCAGCCGAAAGGGTGAATAAAGTGCGCTGGGGAGTGGCGCAGGAGATTGCCACAGCCTGGCTGCTGACCATCCCGGCTACTGCCCTGGTCGCAGCCGGCATTTACTGGGTGCTTAGCTGACGCTATCCGTCAGCTTGCCGCCGTGCTGTCTGGCATTTCTAAGCACGTAATATTTCTCTCACTTTAGCGATGAAACTCTCTGTCGCGTGCAGTACTTCTTCTGCCCCCTGGCGGCTGATCGGCGCGAAGGGCGCGTAATCGCTTCGTTCGCGCGCGGATTGCGCCTGGCCGAGAAAATGCAAATATTCTGCGATCTGGTGGGCATGAACAAGTTTATCTTCAGCCAGTTCCAGCCAGGTTTTCGGATCCATCATGTCCGCGGGAGCGTCCATAGCAGCCTTCCTTCGTCTTTTGCTTCTTCCGCCACAGAAAATCCGCTGTTGAACAAGTCTTCCCCCACGACCAGTACTGAAATAAATGGTCCGCCGGTAACCATTGAGTCCATCGCCGCGTTGACCAGTTTCCGCCAGCGCGAGTCGCCCGGCCCGCCTAGATAGTATTTCGGGCTATGCCACTTGTCAATCACCATCACGTCTACATCCGAGTCGGGCGTAGCTTCGCCGCGGGCGTAAGAACCGTAGAGAATGATCTGGCTGATCTCACCGGGAAATAAAGCCAGGGCGCGGCGTTGAAATTCATTCAACGTGCGCTGAACGGGGCGCGGCAGGCGAACGCGTGGCGTCTGGCCGCGTGACTTTAGACGGATGGCGGGAATAGAAGCGCTGTGCACCATACCTCAATTATACACACATCTTCCTCAACTCCTCTTCCCCAATCACCTTAACCCCCAACGCCTTCGCTTTCTCCAACTTCGACCCCGGATTCTCGCCCAGCAGCAGATAGCTGGTGTTCTTGCTGACACTATCCGTCAGCTTGCCGGCGTGGGATTCGATGTAAGCTTTGACTTCGTCGCGCGAAAATCCAGCCAGCGTGCCAGTGACGACGATCGTCATTCCGGCCAACGCTCCTTCGCCCCGGCTCCCCGGCTCCCCGGCTCCAATAGGCCAAACACCGGCGGCCCTCAACTTCCCTGACACGGCCTGATTGCGCGGACGAGCAAACCAATCCACAATTGCCTGGGCAATATTTGGGCCGATTCCTTCGATCCGCTGTAAGTCATCCGCTGAAGCCTTTGCCAGCCAATCCAGCGCAGGGAAGGCGCGGCTCAGATCAGCAGCCACCACTTCGCCCACGCCACGAATACCGAGTGCAGTAATCAAGCGATTGAGCGGCTGATGTGCGGATGCGCGGATGCCCTTCAACAGGTTGTCCGTTTTTTTATCGGCGAAGCCTTCCAGTTTTAGCAAATCTTCTTTCTTCAGCGTGTACAAGTCGGCCACGTCCTTGACCAGGTCGGCGGCAATCAATTGCTCGACGATCTTGATGCCCAGGCCGGTGATATCCATCGCCCCCTTCGAGACGAAGTGCTCCACGTTGCGCACCAACTGGGCCGGGCAGGCCGCGTTGAGGCAATACCAGGCTACCTCGCCCTCGAAGTGCTCCACCGGCTGTCCGCAGTCGGGACAGGCGGCCGGCGGCGTGTAGGGTTTTTCCGCGCCAGTGCGCAAGTCCATGACCGGCCCGATGACGTAGGGGATGACCTCGCCGGCGCGCTTGACCAGCACCCGGTCGCCGGGGCGGATATCCTTCTCGGCGATGTAGTCGAAGTTGTGCAGCGTGGCGCGCTCGACGATCACCCCGCCAATCTCGACCGGCTCCAGCACCGCGTAGGGGGTCAGCACACCCGTCCGCCCGACGTTGACACGGATCTCCTGCAAGCGGGTCGTCACCTCACGCGCCGGGAATTTGAAGGCAATCGCCCCGCGCGGATCTTTGCCGACGATGCCTAATTCGTCCGCCAGGCGCAGATCGTCAATCTTGATCACCATGCCATCCGTCTCGTAGGGCAACTCGTCGCGGCGTGAGGCCCAGCTCTCGGTGTAGGCGATGGCGGACTGGATATCGTCGAAGCGGCGGGCGGCGTTGGTAATCGGGAAACCGAGGGATTGCAGGGTTTCCAACAATTCCCATTGCGAAGTTGGTCGGGAAGTTGGGTGGTTGGGAAGTTGGGGGGTTGGGTGGTTGGGTGGTTGGGGAGGAGAGTCTTCCCAGGCAATGAGCTGGTAGACGAGGAGTGTGAGAGGCCGCGAGGCGGTGATGGCTGGGTCAAGTTGGCGCAAGGAACCGGCGGCGGTGTTGCGCGGATTCAGGTAGGTTTTTTCGCCGTTCTCTTCCAGGCGTTTGTTCAGTTCCTCGAAATCTTTGACGTTAAGAAATGCTTCCCCTCGGACCACAAGATAGGCCGGCGGCTGAGCGATTGAGGATCGCTGATTGGAGGCAGCCAATTGTCGCGTGCTGCCAAAGAGCGGTAAATCCTTCAACGCATCGCTCGTTGCCGGTTTCTCGTTGCTTTCGACCGGGATACGCAAGGGTATCGCCCGAATTGTGCGCAGGTTGGCGGTGATATCCTCGCCAATTTCGCCATCCCCGCGCGTCGCGCCCTGCACGAAGACGCCCGCGCGGTAATGCAGAACCACACTCAGCCCGTCTATTTTGGGTTCGACGACAAACTTCGCCTTTTCGACGCGGTCATCTATTTTACTGATCCGCTCGAACCAGGCACGCGCCTCCCCCGCTCCGAAGGCGTTCGCAAGCGACAAGATCGGCGCGGGATGGCGGACTTTTTCGAATTTCTCAGCGGGCGATGCCCCGACGCGTTGACTGGGCGAATCGGGCGTGACCCACTCCGGGTGCTCAGCCTCGATCCGCTTTAGTTCAGCCATCAACTTGTCATATTCGGCGTCGCTGATGAGGGGCGCGTCAAGCACGTGGTAACGATAGTTGTGGAAGTTGACTTTCTTGCAGAGTTGCTCGTAGCGTTCGTGTGTGGTCATAGACTGATTATACAACGAGGATCTTCCGTTTGTGACGGGCAGAGAGGGACGCGGACTAGCGCGGATGAACGCGGACAATGGTGTATGCTGAAAGCGGACACGCGAAGCAGGCGACAGAAAACCGCAATTTATAATATGCACTTAGTGCATCAAAATCGACAACATTTTGTCGATCTTCACACATTTGCTACCGGTCATTTTCAAGAGCAAAGACATTTTTCAACGCGAATGCCGCGAATGAGCGAATTTCGCGAATGTTCTATTGAAATAATTCGTGTCATTCGCCTATTCGCGTAATTCGCGTTGAAAATTGTCCGGTAGTGAGTCAAACAGCGAAAGCTTCGCTTTGTCAACTGCCCCGTAGGGGCCACATCTTCCGTGCGCAGTCCCGGACGATGCGTAGAATATTACTCTTGAAAAACTATCACAATCGCGAAGATTTTGTAGCGCGATATGCTTCGCGATATCGCCCTTTGGTTGCGGAATGAATTCCGCGTTACGACCGTGCTTGGTACAAAACCAATTGCATCCGCGTCCCATCAACGCGCCGGCTTCCGTTCGCGCCGCCTCCGGTATTGCTCGTGGATCTCCATCACATGCTCCACTTTCTCCTCGATCGCCACCTTCAGCCAGTATTCGCCTTTCTCGGCGCTTCCCAGGCTGCCCGCGCCGTACGCGCCGGTGCGGGTGTCGTCGTCCCAAGGCGGATTGGCGATCAGCGCGCCGCCCTCGATCCAATCCATGTAGTAGGATGGCGTGGCGATGAAATCTATCTCGTCCACCGCGCGCTCGAGGTGGACCAGCTCCGGGCGCAGGGCCAGGATGAGCGAGGTCTCCAGTTCGCAGGCGTGACCCATCCCGCCGATGGGCGATGCGCGCCTGGCCTGCAGCGCGGCGGCGCCCATCGGGCCATTGAGATAAAGCCAGGCTGTTGCGCAGAAAATGTAAGGATAACGCTCGCCAATGTACTTGACTACATTGACCAGGAAGGAGCAATTCCCGCCGTGGCCGGAAAGCATGTAAAAACGATTGAAACCGCGCCCGACAAGCGTATCCATGACTGCCATCCAGAAATCCTCGAAGGCCCGCCCGCCGACGTTGAACGTGCCGGGGAATGAGCGGCGGTGCGTGCTGACGCCATACGGGTAGACCGGCAGGCAGGTCGCGTAATCCGAGGCGGCTTCAGCTGTTCCCTGGCCGATGGCTTCGATGATGAGTGTATCGGTCGCCAGAGGGGCATGATAGCCATGCTGTTCGGTCTGCCCGATGGGTATGAGAACCACTTTCTCGCGATCGTCGTTGGAAAGCAGAGTGACGGGTGAAGAGTGACGTGTGACGTGTGACGTGTGACGAGGCAAGTTCAAAACAGGAATGTCAGCGACAAGTTGGAGATCAGAGTGGGTCAGCACAAACACCTGTGTAAAGCCATCTTCGAGCAGGTTGCCAAGCAGATTGCGCAGTACAGCCTCTAAAACAGGCTGTGGCACCTCCAACCCGCTGCCCGGCCAGCCAAACGGCAAGGCCGGTAACAGGCCGATATGGGGTGGGTTGCCGAGGTGCGCTGCCGGAGCCGTATGGTCGTATCCCCAGCCCAAGGGTAGGACGAGCGGCGTATCGCGGGGCAGGGCAGCCACCTCCGGGTAAGTCAATTCGTCGAAGGAGAAGAAATCAGAAGACAAAACGCCATCCATATATGGTTGATTTTCATACTTTATCAGAGAAATTGGTACTTGACAAGCGAGAACATTTGTTCTATAATAACCGTGATAATAGAACATTTGTTCTTGCTTTCGACTTGAGGAGGTCGCAATGAACACAACTGGTTTTCGTTCAACCCGTGGGGTCAGCAGCATGTTCAAGGGCGTTACCTTACAGCGCGGCTTTGCTTGGGGATTGATCATCCTCTGCGCGCTAATGGCCTTTGAAATTTTCAATTTCAGCACCACACAGTTTGCCCTACTGGACGTGCTTGGCAATTTGACCTTTGCCGGAATGCGTTGGGCGACAGTCCTTGCGATTGCATTCTGCGGGATTGACTTTGCCGGTATTGCCCGCCTGTTCACCCCCCAACAGGGCAGGGAGGAACCGGCCGAGATCTGGTACCTCTTCGGAGCCTGGCTATTGGCAGCCGCCATGAACGCCATTCTGACCTGGTGGGGGGTCTCGGTTGCCATTGTCAATCATAGCAGTCTTGCCGCTGGCGTCGTCGTCAGCAACGCTACTATGACCAGGGTTGTGCCGGTCTTCGTGGCGATCATGGTCTGGCTGATCCGCGTCCTGATCATCGGCGCTTTCTCGATTGCCGGTGAACAGCTCTTCAGCTCGAGTGCTGCCCGGCCTCGATCACAAGTTCACCAAACTTCCCAGCCGGCCGCCGCCGCCTTCCGCCCACGCCCGAGTGTCGCCGCAGGGCCGATCGCCTCGACATATCACCCGGCGCCTAAAGTTGCGCGGCCGGCGGCGAACTTTGCCCCCCGGGGGGAGCCGACCTACCATCCCGTTTCGATGAATTCTCAATCTGCTCGCGACAGCGAGTACGTCGAAAAGAACCGTCGCTCCTGAGATACCTTCTGCACAAGGCCTATGCGCAGCACCCTTCGATAAGGTCTCGACAAGCTCGACCTGACAACTCAGGGCGACGCCTACTCGGTCGGGGGTCATGTCTTACCACCGTTCAGTTCCTCCTTCCACCCAGACAGCCGTCCCTTCGCAAGGCGGCTGTCTGGCTGGATTCCTGATCCCGCCTTTGGCGGTTCTGGTGGTGGGATCTTTGCTGGCGCTCTTATCCCTGCGCAGCACCTACTCGGTCGGCTCGCCGCTGGCCTCTTCCGTTTCAGCTTCGCCGAGTTTGGCAGGATTGGCACCCTTATTCACTCCTGAAGTGCGCTACTGGGCTGCGGAAATCCAAATCTGGGCAGCTGAAGCCGGCCTGGACCCGAACCTGGTCGCGACTGTGATGCAGATCGAATCCTGCGGCAACCCGCTGGCGCGTTCGTCAGCTGGAGCGATGGGATTGTTCCAGGTGATGCACTTTCATTTTTATGAGACAGATAACCCTTATGATCCAGATACCAATGCCGTGCGCGGCATGGCATATTTAAGACGTTCGCTGGATGCAGCCGGGGGTGATTTCCGCCTGGCGCTGGCGGGATATAACGGCGGAATTAGCGTGATCTCGCGCGCTGAATCCACCTGGGCGGCAGAAACGCAACGTTACGCCTATTGGGGAAGCGGCATTTATCAGGATGCAGCCACCGGAGCAAATGAAAGCCTGCGTTTGCAGGAATGGCTGGAAGCCGGAGGCGCCAGTCTCTGCCGATTAGGCCTTCGGCAAGCAGGCGCGGCCAAGATTGGGGATGAGTGACCAGTGATCAGTGATCAGTGTTCAGTGACTGAAAACTGAATACTGATTACTGAACACTAAAAAGAGGCAGCCAAATGCAGAAGGTCGTCCCTTTGCCCTCTTGTGAATTGACTTCGATCCTGCCGCCGTGGTGCGTGATGATCCAATTGGCGATCGAAAGTCCCAGCCCGAATCCACCGCTTTCCGATCTGGTACGGGATTTTTCGGCGCGGTAGAAACGCTCGAAGATATGGGGCAGATCCTCCGCCGGAATTCCCGGCCCGCTATCGCGCACGATCAGCCGCGCCTGGCCGCCCACCTTGCTCAGGCTGAGGAAAACCTCTCCACCTTGCGGGGTGTACTTGATGGCATTGGAGACCAGGTTGAGCAGAACCTGTTTCAAGCGGTCACGGTCGCCATTGACCTGGATCTGATCTATCTCGGTGACCTTTAGCTGCACCCGCTCACGCGCCAGAACGTGCATCTCTTTGGAGACATCCAGCAGCAACGTATCCAGCTCGACCGGCTTGAAGTCCAGGGGCAGTTTTCCGGATTCAGCCTGGGTCAGCAGGAGCAAGTCACCGACCAGTCGCGTCAGGCGGTCGGCCTCATCCTTGATACTGGTCAGCGATTCCTCGTCCAGGCTCTTCATCCGGCGCATCAGGTCGGCGTTGCCCTTGATGACGGTCAAGGGTGTGCGCAGTTCGTGGCTGACATCTGCCAGGAAGCGTTGTTGAGAGAGGAACAGTTTTTCCAAGCGTTCCAGCGTTTCATTGAAGGCATAGATCAACTGCCCGACTTCGTCATTATCCTGGCCGCGATAGGGGATGCGCCGCGAGAGGTCATCCGCGCGAGTGATTTGCAGCGCGGCAGCGGTGACAGTTTTCAGCGGGGCCAGGGCCTGACCGACGCCAAACCAACTCGCCAGTGCCGCCAGGAGTGTGGCGAAAAGAGTCATGCCGACCAGGATATTAACCAGGTTGCGCAGCGTCGCATCCAGCAACGACAGACTGGTCGCGGCTTGAATGACGACAAACGGATGGCCGCCAAGAACGACCGTCATACTCAGCGTGCGCAGGTGGCCTTGCGAAATATAAACATCCCGGTAGATGGTTTTGCCGGCCTGAAGCCCAACCGGGTCGAGCGGTTCTTTGAAGCTGCCCAAACCCGGTGAAGCCGATACCAGCTTGCCCTGGGTATCCCAAATCTGGACATACACGTTCTCGGCCGGATTCAATTGCGGTAGGAATACCGTTGGTCCACCGCGTGGGTCAACATACATATTGGCAACGATTTTATTGACCGTTTGAGCGAGCATCTCGTCCGTCTGGCTGATTAGCGAGATGCTGATCAATGTGGTCGTGACCACCCCCAGCAGAAGCAGAATCCCCCCGGTCAGCGCCGAGTAAATGATTGTCAGACGCAAGCGCAGGGACATTTATGGGTTTTCGCGCAGCACGTAGCCCACGCCGCGCACGGTATAGATCAAGCGCGGTTCGTTTTCGGCTTCCAGTTTTTGACGCAGGTAGCGAATATAAACTTCCAATACATTGCTCTCGCCGCCGAAGTCATAGCCCCAAACGCGATCGAAGATCACTTCGCGCGTCAGCACCTGGCGAGGATGGCGCAGGAACAGCTCCAGGAGTTCATGCTCCTTGGCGGTCAACTGGATGAGCCGCTCGCCGCGCGTCACCTGTCGTGAGCTGGTATCCATTGTCAGGTCAGCGAATTTATAGACCTGGATGCGCTCCGTCTGCGTGCGGCGCAGCAGGGCGCGTAGGCGCGCCAATAATTCATCCAGGTTGAACGGCTTGACCAGATAATCATCCGCGCCGGCGTCCAGCCCCTGCACACGGTCCTGGATGGTGTCTTTGGCGGTCAGCATCAGGATGGGCAAGCTCCCCCCCGTCCGCAAACGCCGGCAGACCTCCAGCCCATCCATGCCTGGCAGCATCCAGTCCAGGATGACCAGGTCTGGGTGGCGGCCGCGCGCCAGGTTCAACCCGCTCCGCCCGTCAGTGGCGATATCCACCTGGTAGCCTTCGTAGATCAGGCCGCGTTGCAGCAGCTTCAGGATCGCCGGATCGTCTTCGATGATCAGAATTCGCTCGTTCATAATGCGCCTCTGCTCGAAATATACCACATCTACTGACGCTGTAGGACAAGTCTATAGACTTGTCCTACATGCACGCGGCAAAGATTTGGTAGAATATCCGCATGTCTTCCGGAATCCCGCCTTCCAAGCGCATCTTCGATTTGCTGGCGACCGGCCTCGGCTTGGTTTTCATCTCGCCGGTTTTGCTGGTGATTATCCTGCTCGTCCGGATTTTTCACGGGATGCCGATCCTGTTTTCGCAAAAGCGACCCGGTTATCGGGGACGGCCTTTCTTTGTCTATAAATTCCGCACGATGAACGAGCGGCACTTCCCGGACGGCAGCCGGCTGCCGGACGCCGAGCGTTTGACGCCCCTCGGTCGTTGCCTCCGTTCCACCAGCCTGGACGAGTTGCCCGAACTCTTCAACGTGCTGCGCGGCGAGATGAGCCTGGTCGGGCCGCGCCCGCTGCTGATGCAATACCTGGAGCGCTATTCGCCGGAGCAGGCGCGCCGTCACGATGTGCTGCCCGGCATCACCGGCTGGGCGCAAGTCAACGGACGCAACGCCCTGACCTGGGAGGATAAATTTCGCCTGGACGTCTGGTATGTGGATCACTGGTCGTTTTGGCTGGATATCAGGATATTGCTGCTGACGCTCTGGAAGGTGCTCAAACGCGAGGGTATCAGCCAGCCGGGTCACGCCACGGCGGAGGAGTTTATGGGTTCCTCAGATAAGACCTCGGTGGTTTGAGAATAAGGAACCCGTTTTCTCGGAGAAAACGGGTTCCTGGCGACATTCGGATTGCTCAAAGGTAAAGTGATCGTTGTTGCGTAATGCGGAATTCATTCCGCAACCAAAGGCGATATGAATATTGCGCTACCGAGTAGGTGCTGCGCACAAAATCTTCGCGGTTGGCAAAGTTTTTACAGAGTTATACTATACTCGATAGCTGATTACCTTACACATTTGAATTTAGCGTGACAGGAAGCGTCACAGGCTTCAGT
>JASEHI010000080.1 GCA_030018695.1 Anaerolineales bacterium | reverse complement strand
GCTCTCGTACTCCGGCGCCAGCGGGTCGGTGCTGGCGCTTTCCAGCGCCTTCAGGGCGCTGCCGCGCACGATCGGCGTCGTGTCGCCGGGGAAGCCGTAGGAGCTCAACAGCTCGCGCAGCTCCAGTTCCACCAACTCCAGCAGCTCCGCATCGTCCATCTGATCCACCTTGTTCAGGTAGACCACGATCGCCGGCACTTCCACCTGGCGCGCCAGCAGCACATGCTCGCGCGTCTGCGGCATCGGCCCGTCTGGGGCTGCCACAACCAGGATGGCGCCATCCACCTGCGCCGCGCCCGTAATCATGTTCTTGATGTAGTCACGGTGACCCGGCATGTCCACGTGGGCGTAGTGACGCTTCGCCGTCTGATACTCCACGTGCGCAATGTTGATCGTAATGCCGCGCGCCTTCTCCTCCGGCGCATTATCAATCGAATCAAACGGCCGGAACTCCGCTAGATTCTGAAAGTTGCACCACTTCGTGATGGCGGCCGTCAGGGTCGTCTTGCCGTGGTCAATGTGACCCATCGTCCCGACATTCATATGCGGCTTCGTCCGCTCGAACTTCTGCTTCGCCATGGTTGATATCTCCTTCCGTTTTGCTAGGAACTTAACGCTTTGTGCCGAAGGCCTACTCGGCAAAATCCTTATGCTTGCCTGTTTCAGCCGAGTAGGCCTTCGGCAACGAAGCCCTCAATGGGATTTGAACCCATGACCCCGTTCTTACCAAGAACGTGCTCTACCGACTGAGCTATGAGGGCGGTTAGTCTTATAGTCTCGTAGTCTAATAGTCATATAGTCTGACTATTTGACCATAAGACTATCCGACTATCAGACTAAACAGTGGGCGGTGAAGGATTCGAACCTCCGAAGGCTTTTGCCAACTGATTTACAGTCAGTCCCCTTTGGCCACTTGGGTAACCGCCCGGGCAACCGAAATATCTAACGAAGCCGACGAGGAGACTTGAACTCCTAATCCATCGCTTACAAGGCGATTGCTTTACCTTTAAGCTACGCCGGCACGTCTGCTCGGTCTTCCGCTTCCTGAGTTAAGAGCGCGATATGTCGAGGTCAACGAATGGCAATTTGGACATAAAAGCACCAAATTTTCTTCAACTGTGTTCCAATAATTACCATCAATATGTTCTACCTCGACAGGTACTCTGCCAGTTGCAGGATGGCGTTCACACCATCCACATCTGGCACAATGGTCTCGGTTTTCTGGACATAGGCATACAACTACCCTCCCAACCGGCAACCCTACAGTTCATAGGGCTGTCGGTTAGATCAAGTGTTGATCTGCCGATTAAGCGGGGAAATTATACCAAAGGCTCACCGCCCGTACAAGGTTATTAACGCACCAACTTCGCCCCCCCGTCTTCGATTTAGCGGACAGTAGAGCAAGGCTTCGGGAGCGACCGGCGTGGAAGTCTATCAGGATTCGCGATCCGCGTCAAGTTGTCGCGTTCCCTGATTCCCTCATCAAGATTTTCTTTGTGTACTTGGTGTCGGTAATCTCCCCGTTGAGCGGGGTTGAATGATCCCACCTGGTATTCCTGGCAGGAGACTAACCAGAATGGCTGTTGACCAGTTGGTCGAATCTGGTCTCGCGCAGACGGTTGACCAAATGCTCCTGAGCCTCGCACCAAATGGGTTTCAACGGACAGTAGCTGTCGAAGACACACAGCTCATTATTACCAACGCACTCATTCAGCAAGATTTGCCCATCAATGGCCTCGACGACATCCAACAATGTGATTTCTTTCGCCTCGCGCGCCAGCGCGACACCGCCCCGCGCCCCGCGCGAGGTGTGCAGCAAACCGGCAATCGAGAGTTGGGAAATGATCTTGGCCAGGAATGAGGGGGGGATCTTTTGATCGTTGGCAACCTGGTTGGTAGCCGCGCGCTGGTTGGGGCCTAACCTGGAAAGGTATAACACTGCGCGAACGGCATAATCTGCTTGACGGGTTATCTGCATATTATTTGCCTCTTTGGCAATCAAGATAGAAATTATCTTCTTTATTTTATAATTCTCAGCGACTTGGGGCAAGTGATGGAGGTCATGCCCCAAATATGACACATTACTCCGAATTATAAAGGATATAATCTTCGCTATGGATTTACGAGCCAGGCTCACGCCAGCCTTCGAAGAATGTTTCGGTACACTTCCCACCTTTATCGTCCGCGCGCCGGGACGGGTGAATTTAATTGGCGAGCATACCGACTATAATGACGGCTTCGTTCTGCCAATGGCGATTGACCGTGCGGTTTGGATCGCCCTGCGCCGGCGTCGCGACCGGCAGGTGATTGTTCATTCACTTGATTTTGACGCATTCGCTGCATTCTCTCTCGACCAATTGCAGTCCAAAGGTCTAGGCTGGATCGAGTACCTGCGAGGCATCGCCTGGGCGCTCCAAAAAGCCGGCTATGCGTTAACCGGATGGGAAGGAGTGATGGTTGGCGACGTCCCGATCGGAGCCGGACTCTCCTCCTCCGCCGCGACTGAACTGGCGGCAGCCCGGGCTTTTATCGCCGTTTCGGAGCTGGAATGGGACGCCGTTAAAATGGCCCCCTTGGCTCAGAAAGCCGAAAACGAGTGGGTCGGCGTAAATTGCGGCATCATGGATCAGATGGCCTCCGCCGCAGCGCGGGCCGGTCACGCCCTCTTTCTGGATTGCCGCTCACTCACCTTTGAGCACATCCCCCTCCCCGCTGGACTATCGGTGGTCGTATTGGATACTGCCACCCGCCGCGGCCTGCTGGATTCGGCTTATAACGAACGCCGTCAGCAGTGCGAGAGCGCCGCGCGTTTCTTCGGCGTGCGCGCCCTGCGCGACGTGGACATGCGGACTTTCGAGGCGCGCGGCGGCCAACTCGAGCCGCTGACCTGCCGCCGCGCCCGCCACGTCATCCGCGAGAACGAGCATGTGACCCGCGCCGTCGCAGCGCTGCGCGGCGGCGATCTGGAGACACTCGGAAGGCTTCTGGTTGCCAGTCACGCCAGCCTGCGCGACGATTTCGAGGTATCCAGCCAGGCGCTCAATATTATGGTGAAGATTGCCTGTCAGCAGCCGGGCTGCTTTGGGGCGCGGATGACCGGCGCGGGGTTTGGCGGTTGCGCGGTCGCCCTTGTTCACGCCGAAAAGGTACAGGATTTCGCTATCTGCGTGGCCAAGAAATATGCGCAACAGACTGACCTGACGCCAAACGTGTATATCTGCCAGGCCGTTGAGGGGGCAGGCCTGCTTTTATCTTCTTGACGCTTTAGAAAGGTTGTGCTAGTATCACAGCATAAATTCCTAAAGAACGCCGGTCTTCTTGATCGAGGAGGATGCTCATGTCTAAGAAGTTCAATTTGATCCTGGCAGTTGTCATGACGCTGGCGATATTCCTGGCAGCCTGCGAACGCTCGGCATCCCAGGCGCCCCTGCCCACACCGACCCCAACGGGTAATACAACAGCCCCACAGACCGACCCGATGCGGATGTTGCAAGCCTTGGCCACGCAGACGGCCATGGCGGCCGCCGGGCTCCCCACCCCAGACCTGACCGGCACGCCGGAAACAGCCGGAACTGAAACCACCCCCGACGCCGGCAGCCCGACGCCCACCTCCCTGCTGCCTCCAACGGGCGCCCCGGGGGCGACAAGCATCCCCGCGACACAGATTGCCGTCACCACAACCCCGCCCGCCCGCCCGGCGACTTATACGCTTCAGAAGGGTGAATTTCCCTATTGCATAGCCCGCCGATACAACGTTGATCCGGCTGCTTTGATGGCGCTCAACGGCCTGACCGAAGGACATACGTACCGTCCCGGCCTGCTGCTCAATATCCCGCAAACGGCCGGCCCCTTCCCGCCTCCACGCGCTTTACGTTCACACCCTGCTACATATAACGTCACCTCGGCGGATGATACAATCTACAAGATCGCCTGCTATTACGGCGACGTAGATCCGCTGGTAATCGCCGCGGTGAACAACCTGGTTTCGCCATACACCTTGCATGCCGGCCAGACGTTGAACATCCCCTAAACATAGCGCGGCCTCCAGCCGCGCGCAGCGCCTACTCGGCAACCAAAGCAGGTCGGATTGTCCCCTGCGGGGATGCTTCGCGACCAATCCGACCTTCAACCCGGCCGGTTGGGGTGAATCAGCCACAGATTTCACGAATTTACCGGGTAGGCCTTCGGCACGGATTTGCCCGCCTCGAGCATGAGTCGGGCTAATTCTTTGTTGTTATCGCCCTTTATTTTTGGAGGCAAAATGCCGTTTGAACTGATTAAATCTGAGATCATATATCCGGGGCGCGCCTTTACCATTCGCCGCGATCACGTGCGCCTGCCGGATGGACGCACGACGAAGTTCGACATCGTCGAGCACCATGGCTCGGTTGTCCTGATTCCAATAGATGAAAAAGGCAACCTGCTCTTCGTCCGTCAATTCCGCCACGCAGCGGGAAAAGACCTGCTCGAATTGCCGGCTGGCACCCTGGATGAAGGCGAAGTGCCCGAAGCCTGCGCCCGGCGTGAGGTGCGTGAAGAGACGGGCATGGCCTCCGACCAGATCCAGCTCATCGGCGGGTTTTATCTCGCCCCGGGTTACTCCACCGAATACATGTACGTCTATCTGGCGACGAGCCTTCGTTACGATCCCCTGCAGGCCGACGCAGATGAGTTCCTTGAGGTCGAGACCTTCCCTGTGGCTGAAGTTCTGAAAATGGCCGAAAGAGGTGAAATCCCAGACGCCAAGTCGTTGGCGGCATTGTTCCTGGCACGTCCGCACCTGGAAAAGTACTTGAAACAGTAGATTTGCCATCACCCCTGCCCCTTCGCGAAGCACCCTGTGGGCTCCCATAAAGTGAGGGGGATTTGTATCATGACAAGTCGCGGTTGAATTTGTGTTATAAATAACTATCACAGGCCATCCGGGGGGTATATACTTATCAATTGGTTGGATTTTACCCACGGACTCAGTCCGTGTCCTACGATGCTCACCTGTTTATGAAGGAGTAATTTATGAAACGTCAAATGGTAACGATTGATGGGAACGAGGCCACCGCCTCAGTTGCCCATCGCATTAACGAAATTTGCGCGATCTATCCCATCACCCCGTCATCCAACATGGGTGAACTTGCCGATGAGTGGTCGGCGCTGAAACGCAAGAATATCTGGGATACCGTCCCGCTGGTGATCGAGATGCAATCCGAAGGCGGCGCGGCGGGCGCCGTCCACGGCGCGCTGCAAACCGGCGCACTGACGACCACTTTTACAGCCAGCCAGGGCCTGCTGCTGATGATTCCCAATATGTTCAAGATTGCCGGCGAATTGACCTCGACAGTTTTCCACGTCTCGGCCCGGACGGTGGCAACTCACGCCCTCTCGATCTTCGGCGATCACTCGGACGTGATGGCCGTGCGCCAGTGCGGTTGGGGCATGTTATCCTCCGGCTCGGTGCAGGAAGCCCACGACATGGCTGTAATCGCCCAGGCGGCTTCGCTGGAAGCGCGGGTGCCATTCCTGCACTTCTTCGATGGTTTCCGCACCTCGCACGAAGTAAACAAGATCGAGCAACTGACGGATGACGACCTGCACGCGATGATTGACGATGAACTTGTCCGCGCCCACCGCGCCCGCGCCCTCTCTCCCGATCACCCGGTCATCCGCGGCACGGCACAGAACCCGGACGTGTTCTTCCAGGCGCGCGAGAATGCCAACCCATACTACAAGGCCTGCCCGGCCATCGTCCAGAAGGCGATGGATAAATTCGCCAAACTGACCGGCCGCGCCTACCACCTCTTCGATTATATCGGCGCGCCGGATGCCGAGCGCGTGGTCGTCGTCATGGCTTCCGGGGGCGAAACCGCCGAGGCAACCGTCAAACACCTGGTCGAACGCGGCGAAAAAGTCGGCGTGATCCGCGTCCGCTTATTCCGGCCATTCTCGATCGAGCACTTCTTCGCAGCCCTGCCCAAGACGGTCAAGCATATTGCGGTTCTCGACCGGACCAAAGAACCGGGGGCGGCTGGAGAGCCGCTTTACATGGATATTGTCACCGCCCTCGCTGAAGCCCAAAAGGTTAAGACCTTTCAACTTTTCAGTGTACCAACCGTGACCGGCGGGCGTTATGGCCTGGCCTCCAAAGAATTCACTCCGGCAATGGTCAAGGCTGTCTTCGACGAATTGGAGAAGCCCGAGCCAAAAAATCACTTTACCGTCGGCATTAATGACGATGTGTCCCACACCAGCCTGGACTACGACCCAGCCTTCTCAGTCGAGCACCCCGAGACAATACGCTGCGTCTTCTTCGGTCTGGGGGCAGATGGCACCGTGGGGGCCAACAAAAATTCGATCAAGATCATCGGCGAGGAGACCGACAACAACGCCCAGGGCTACTTCGTCTACGACTCGAAGAAATCCGGCTCGATGACCATCTCCCACCTGCGCTTCGGCCCCAAGCCGATCCAGGCGCCTTATCTGATCACACCTCATACCGCCAATTTCGTCGCCATCCACCAGTTCGGTTTCCTGGAGCGCTTCGACATCCTTAAGTATGCCCAACCCGGCGCGGTCTTTCTGTTGAACAGCATTTACGCGCCCGAAGAAGTGTGGCATCATCTGCCGCGTGAGGTCCAGGAAGATATCATCAAGAAGAAACTCAAGTTCTACGTCATCAATGCCTACGACGTGGCCCAGCAGGCCGGCATGGGTGAGCGCATCAACACTATCATGCAAACCTGCTTCTTCGCCATCTCCGGCGTCCTGCCTCGCGACCAGGCCATCAAACAGATCAAAAAGACGATTAGAAAAACCTACGGCAAACGCGGCGAAGCCGTGGTCAAGAAGAACTACGAAGCGGTGGACCAATCGCTGGCGAACCTGCACGAAGTAAAAACGCCGGAGAAAGCCTCCAGCAGCCTGACGCGCCGTCCGCCGGTTCCGGCCCAAGCTCCCGAGTTCGTGCGCCAGGTGCTCGGCCCGATGATCGCTTTTGAGGGCGACAGCCTGCCGGTCTCAGCTATGCCCAAGGACGGTACTTTCCCCACCGGCACCACCCAATGGGAAAAGCGCAACATTGCCCTGGAAATCCCGGTCTGGGAGCCTGATCTGTGCATCCAATGCGGCAAGTGCATCTTCGTCTGCCCGCACGCCGTCATCCGGCACAAGGTTTACGAGACAGGGTTGCTCAAGCACGCGCCCGTCACCTTCAAGAGCTTGGAGTCCAAGTTCAAGGAATTTCCCGGCATGGCCTATACCGTACAGGTCGCGCCTGAGGATTGCACCGGTTGCAGCCTGTGCATCGAAGCCTGCCCGGCCAAGGATAAAAGTCAGGTCGGACGCAAGGCGATCAATATGGCCGCCCAACTCCCGCTGCGTGAGGCCGAAGCCGCCAATTGGGAATTCTTCCTCTCTCTGCCCGAGGTGGATCGCGCCCTTGTCAATCCCGGCGCGGTCAAAAATTCGCAATTGCTTGAACCGCTGTTCGAGTTCTCCGGCGCCTGCTCCGGCTGCGGTGAGACGCCCTACGTCAAACTGGTCTCGCAATTGTTCGGCGAACGGGCGATCATTGCCAACGCGACTGGCTGCTCGTCCATTTTTGGCGGCAACCTGCCGACCACACCCTGGAGCTTCAACAAAGCCGGACGCGGCCCGGCCTGGTCGAACTCGCTATTCGAGGACAACGCCGAATTTGGTCTGGGCTTCCGCCTGACGCTGGATAAGCATAACGAATTCGCCCGCGAGTTGCTGACGCAATTCGCCAAGGAGCTTGGCCAAGACCTGGTGGATGGTCTGCTCGACGCCGAGCAGTCTAGCGAGGCCGGCATCGCCAGCCAACGCGAGCGCGTCGAAATTCTGAAGAAGAAACTGGGGAAATCCAGCGATCCGCGTGCCAGGAACCTGGTCAGTGTTGCCGATTCCCTGGTCGAGAAGAGCGTCTGGATATTGGGCGGCGACGGCTGGGCCTACGACATCGGTTACGGCGGCCTGGATCACGTCCTGGCTTCGGGTCGTAACGTCAACCTGCTCGTTATGGATACCGAGGTGTATTCCAACACCGGCGGCCAGGCTTCCAAAGCTACGCCGCGCGCCGCGGTCGCCAAGTTCGCGGCGCAGGGCAAGGGTCTGCCCAAGAAGGACCTGGGACTGATCGCCATGGCCTATGGCTACGTCTATGTGGCGCGCGTCGCCATGGGCGCCAGCGACCAGCACACGCTGCGGGCATTCCTGGAGGCTGAGGCTTACGATGGGCCCTCCCTGATCATTGCCTACAGCCACTGCATCGCCCACGGCATTGACATGGTCAAAGGTCTGGAACAGCAGAAGCTGGCCGTCCAGTCCGGGATGTGGCCGCTCTACCGCTACGATCCGCGCCTGGCTGCGGCCGGCAAGAATCCACTCAACATTGACTACAAAGAGCCAAGCATCCCGGTTGATCAATACATGTACAATGAAACCCGCTACCGGATGCTGGTACAAAGCGACGAACAACGCGCCGAGATGTTGCTCAAAGAAGCCCGCCAGGATGCCAAGAAACGCTGGCAGTTCTATTCGCAGATGGCCGCCATGCACTTTGATGAAGAGAAAGAATAAGGCGCAGAAAGGAGCAAAATTATGGCAGATCTTACGACGACCTATCTCGGCCTGAAATTGAAAAATCCCCTCGTCGCTTCGGCCTCGCCGCTTTCGGAAAAAGTGGAGACGGTCTGCGCGCTGGAAGAAGCGGGGATCGCCGCGCTGGTGATGTACTCGCTTTTCGAAGAGCAGATCATCCACGAGAGCCTTGAACTCGACCACTACCTGGATTACGGCGCAGAGTCCTTCGCCGAGGCGCTGACTTACTTGCCAAATATCGGCCGTTACAGCATCGGACCCGGGTCTTACATCCAGCACCTGAGGCGGGTGAAGGAAGCTGTCACCATCCCCGTGATCGGCAGCCTGAACGGTGTCTCAACCGGCGGGTGGATTGATTATGCCAGGATGATCGAGGATGCTGGCGCCGACGCTCTGGAACTCAATATCTACTACCTGTCCTTCGACCCCAAAATAAGCAGCGCGGAGCTGGAAACGACATACGCAAATCTGGTCAATAATGTTAAAGCCAAGATCAATATCCCGCTGGCGGTCAAGATCAGCCCGTTCTTAACCGGCATGGCCAACGTCTGCCAGCGGCTGGTCGAGGCCGGCGCAGACGGTTTGGTGCTCTTCAACCGCTTCTACCAGCCGGATTTCGACCTGGAAGAGCTGGAAATTGTGCCCAATTTATCCTTGAGCACTTCGCAGGAATTGCGCATGCCGCTGCGCTGGATCAGCCTGCTTTATGGCCGCATCCAGACCGATTTTGCGCTGACAACCGGCATTCATACCGCCGAGGACGTGCTAAAGGCCATGATGGCCGGCGCCAACGTGGCGATGATGGCTTCCGAACTGCTCAAACACGGGCCCGGTCGCGGCGCTGAAATCCTGGCCGAACTTGAGGCTTGGATGACCGAACATGAATATGAATCTATCAAGCAGATGCAGGGCAGCATGAGCGCTCAAGCGATGCACGAGCCGTATGCCTTGCGTCGCTCTAACTACATGAAAGTACTCAACTCCTTCAAGTACCTGCCCTAAGACCGACGATCCGAAGTCAGAGACTTCGGACTCCGGCGAAAGTCCCAAATCTCCCCTGGCCCGGCACGCCACCTGTGCCTGCGTCAGATGCAGACAGGGCAGGCAGGTTTCGGCGTAAAGGAAGACAAGTAACCCAAAAACTCCTGCGAGAATGCAGGAGTTTTTGGTAACACAAATAAATGCTGGAAGGAACCGGTTATTCTTGAATGGCCGGCTCGGCGCTAGATTTCTTCTGCCGGTAAGTGATGCGGCCGCGCGACAAGTCATAGGGGGACATCTCCACCTTGACCCGGTCTCCGAGCAGGATGCGGATGTAGTACTTACGCATCTTGCCCGAAAGATAGGCCAAGACCACATGTCCGTTGTCGAGCCTCACCCGGAATTGCGTGCCGGGTAATGCCTCGATCACCAAACCCTCGACTTGTATTTTCTCTTCTGCCATACACACCTCCAGTCCCGTCAGTTGCCAGGCGCGCTGCCTGTCCTGCCGAAGGCCTACCGAGTAGGCGTTGCCCTGAGCTTGTCGAAGGGTGCTGCGCACTCGGCGGCAATTCTATTCGTAATCCTTTACATTTCGCCGCTTGAACCGCCGGATGGCTTTCTTCTTCTCCATGCGGCGCTGCTCGCTCTTGGAAATATACCAGCGCTTACGGCGCACTGTGCTCAAAATGCCGCTCTTGACGATCTTCTTGCGAAAGCGCTTGAGCAGTTGGTCCTGAGATTCGTTATTGCGCAGGGTCACTGCTGTCATCGTTTTCACCTCCTTCCGTTGGAAGGTAATCTTATTCAGGAATAAAAAATTCGGCTCGTCACAGACTCAACCGAATGCAGGCAGGAAACCCGGAAGATATTTGCTGTATCATCGAGAATTTAACGCTGCTGCTCACACTCCTTGACTGCCAACCGAGTAGGTGCTACGCATACAACGGTAAAACGGCAATCTGACTGGGACTGTTCTGTAGACAGGCGCATTATACTACATCACCTGCTGGCTGAGAAGAGAGATGATTAACAGGAAGGCAATGCCGGTCAGCTTTACGCGATCATCTCAAGCCATTGAGCCGCGCACCAGCCTCCCTCCGCGAGGCGCGCCCAACCATCCTTGACCTCTACAACCTCGACTATCGCGCCAAAAGGCAAAGCACGCAATATTTGCGCCTGTAAATCCGGAGCGGCGCGCACTCTCAAGCCAATCTTGACTGTGACGCGTGCCTTCTTGGGTTGCTCAGGTGTGGGAGACGGGGTCTCGGGGATATCCGTCAGCAACTCCAGCCATTGCGCGGCACACCAGCCGCCGTCTGCCAGACGCGCCCAACCCTCCCGCATCTCGACAACCACGACTTGTGCGCCGAACGGTAAAGCGCGCAATATCTGCGCCTGCGGGTCCGGAGCGGCGCGCACTCTCAAGCCGAGCCCCGCAATGACCTTGGCGTTCCTCGGCAGCCCCT
>JASEHI010000007.1 GCA_030018695.1 Anaerolineales bacterium | reverse complement strand
CCGACAGTCACCGGCACGGGTGTAGGCAGCGGTAAGGGCGAGCCTTCCAATGGGATGGCAAGATATTCCACTCTCTGGCGACAGGATCTCTGCAGGGCCTCGACGGCCTTCTCTGCCATGCCCTCCGGCAAGCCAATCAGCAGGGTGGCATTCCGCCGCCCCAGAAAACCGCCCGTGCTGGCAAGATGAATGACGGGTGCATCCAGCACGCTCAAGGCGCGCGTCGCCAGGTCTACGTCCTGTTCCTGGACAACAGCCGCCATCAAATAACGAATGGTGGGATGTTCCATAGCTCCTCCTTATGGTTGCGCTTTCGGCAACCATTACTCCGGGCAGACCAACGCATTGGATGGGTCGCTAAGGGCCACTGATCTGCCATCCGGAAACGTGACTTCGCTTTGGTCGGAGTGGCGTGTCACGCTCAAGCCTCTATATTTTACCGTAACCGGCCACGGAAATGGGTTCTTTCCGCTTAATCGGACGCGGCTGCCAGGCAGGAACTGAACACCCAGCGTTTGCAGAAACAGGCCAAGCGGGGCCAAACCCGCCAAAGCATTGCGCTCACCGATGCCGGCGCCGGTTTCAGCGTGATAGGCGCTATAAAAAGCGCGCTGCTGCTTGAGATTCAAGATAATGGCATTCATCAGGCGGGCGATCAACTGCGCCGCCAGGCTGGGATGCCCGTAAGCCAACAAGCCTTCCCCAATCAATTGCTGCCAGGGCATTTGCACGCTCAAGCAAACCGCTTCAGCCGGCGGGCAAGGGACAGAGGCGCAAGCCGAGAGACCGAAGGGGCGGTAAAAGCGGTCCGGATCCAGCAAGCCGCGATTGATCAACTCCCAGGCGCGTTGTCCTTCGGGGATGCCAGCCCAAAGGGGCAGGAACAAAGTCTGATCTTCCCGGGTGTGATCTACAGTGGCAATCGTGACCCGATCGCGCGACTTCAGGCCGGTTATCTCAATACCATCCAGCCGGCTATACACTTCACGGCTGGTCAGCGTGGTATTTTCCAAATTCCACTGGATATCCTGCCCTTCCAGGCGTTCCGCGCGTTCGCCCTGCGAAGTCTGACCCTGGATGGTCACCGCCAGACGACGAAAGGCTTTATCGCTCGTCCGCACGCGCATCAGCAAGCGGACTGGCGCGCTGAAAAGGTGTTTTGGCTGGATGCGCCCTGACCCGTGCTGTTGCGCCAGCGTTTCGCCAACCAGACTGAGGTGGGTATCCCGGTCACGATAATGATAGAGTCCCGCCGCGGCGCTCCAGCACTCTTCGGTCTTGATGCGCAAGGCCTCCGCCCGGAAGCGTAACCGTTCGAGATCCTCGGCGCGCCCCAGCTTCTCCGCCATCTGGATCAAGCTGCGACACTCGGCATACAGGCTGGCAGCCAGGGCCGGGCTTTCGAGCGTGGCGATATCCACGCCCTGCGCCCAGTCATGCCAGGCAGCGTAAGCCGGATTATCTTCAAAGCCGGTCTGAAGCGGATGATCCCATTCTGGAAAACCATCCCGATCGCGGTCGTGAGCCGGCGCGAACCAGGCCTGAAAGAAGGCCAGTAAATGTGGGAAGACATCCGCCAGGAATGCCTCGTTTTCTGTCGCCTGGTAGACTCGCCAGGCCAGGCTTGCCAAGAGGGGTGGAGACAGCCAGCACCCACGCTGACCGCCCAGCCCTGGCCGGCAATCAATGAAGCCATCCTTATCCTGGGTAAAGAGGAAATTGCGCAGCAGTCCCCCGGCCAGGTCGGGTGAGCCGGGCAGCAGGCTGGCAAGGTAATAAGCCTCCAGCGGCGATTGCCCGCTCCACAAGTGGGAGTAATCGCTGCCATCCGCGCGCCTGGAATAACCGTGATCAGGTTGGCGGGCGAGGACAAAAGATGGATTGGGGAGATTTTCGTTCCCGGGGAAGAACAGGTTGAAGGCAGTCTTCTGGCTGAGGGCAAAGGCCGCGTCCCAATCCGGGTCGCCGGTGCGCACCTCGACGGTCTGGGCGGCGTTGACCAGCTCGACCCTGGCGCGTTCCCCGTCCCAGATACGCGCCGCCGTGCGCCGCGCCAGCTCAAATGAAGCCTGCGGGTCGTCGAGGGCAGCCTGCGCCCAGGTCAGTTGGCGCGAGACGCCGGCCTCCAGATGCAGGTCAAGGGTCAGGGAAGGGTACGGCCCCGGCCCGTGCCGCGCGCCGCCCGTCATGAAGATGACCGGGGCCAGGTCGGAGGTGTGTCCGGCCAGCACGTTGACGGATTGAATCTGTACCTGCGCCAGGCTCTGTCCTTCAAGCGGGACAAGCAGGGCGCACAACTCCAGCCCCAGCTCAGCCGCCTGATTGGCATGGTTGATGAACGTCAACCGTCCGGCAATGGTTTGGGAGGAGGGTATCCAGTACTCGACCATCACTTCGGCGCCGACGAATGGAGAAAAACTCAAGGCGAGAAAATTGGGATGGAAGCGGCGCAGGCGCGGCGGCGCGGCGAAACTGGCCGGCGCCGTGACCGTCTTGCCGTTTGCCGTGAAGCGCGGGAAGATGCGCATGGAGCGCGCCCGCAGGCCATAAGTGGTGCGCAGCGACAGCGCGGGTGGATCGCCGTCGCCGGGTTGCAGTTCCCAAATCTGATCGTTGAGGTAATCGGGGGAGCACAGGCGAAAGTCCGCCGCCAGGGTCAGGGTGAGGGGGTCGTCGAGGCCAAGATACCAATCGCGCATATTCCTATTTTACGGGCAGTTGGGCGAGAGGTCAAAGGGTATAATTAGCCGGATAGTCTCATAGTCTCATGGTCTGATAGTCAGGTAGTCACGTAGTCGAGTAGTCACGTGGTCGTCCAGTAGTTGACCATACGACTATTTGACTATTTGACTATAAGACTAACTGCCAAAGGAGCCCCATGTCCCCCATTCCTTCTTCTCGCGGCATGTACTTTGAAGAATTTGAAAACGGCCAGCGCATCCTCACCGCGGCGCGCACCGTCACCGAAAGCGACGTGGTGACCTTCGCTGGCCTTTCGGGCGATTACAACCAGATCCACACCGACGCCGCCTTCAGCCAGTCCACGCCCTTCGGCCAACGTGTGGCGCACGGCTTGTTGTGCCTCTCGATTGTCTCCGGGCTGGCCATGCGCACCGGCGTGCTGGAAGGCACCGTGCTGGCCTTCCGTGAGATCAACGAGTGGAAGTTTATCAAGCCGGTCTTTCTGGGCGATACCATCCACGCCGAACTGGATGTGACTGAAACCAAAGCCTTTCCGCGCCTGAACGCCGGGGCGGTGACGATCGCCATCCAGGTCAAGAACCAGCGCGATGAGGTGGTGATGAAGGGTGTTTGGATTGCGTTAGTTGTGAGCAAACCGTAAGGAGCAGGGGAGCAGGTGTGAAACAGCATATCCCATGCACCCCCGCCCCCTGAGTATCTAATTGGTGTGTCTGCGGTTTTCGTGGGGCGGATTGTTAATCCGCCCGCCCCAGATAAGGATGATTATGGAGAATAGCACCTCTGACGACAAGCAAGACCCGCGCGAGAAATTTCGCCGCCTGATCGCCTCCGAGTCCGAGACGCAGGCCGAACCTGTCAAGACTCCGCCGGAAATCCCGACGCCTGGGAGCGAAATTCGCGACACCCCTCACCCGGCGGTGGACTCGCGCGGTATGCCGCTGCCCCGCCGCGTCGACGAGATTGACATCCACGCCACGCGCGTCAGCCCGGCCGCCTTCGATCATACGCCGCCTCCCACAAGCCGTCATCCAGCCTCCGTCCCGACGCGCCGCTCAAGGCAGGCTCTCAGTCGTCCGCCGTTCAACTGGCGAAAAGCGGGCGGCTGCCTGCTGCGCGCCCTGATTTTGGTAACCTTTGCCGCGGTCGCCCTGGCATTGATCCTGGCGGCAATTGGCATCTACCAGTACTACACCATCGCGGCCAGCCTGCCCAGCGTGGAGGACTTGCGGGCGCGCGCTTCGCAATTCGAGACCACGCGCATCCTCGACCGCAACGGGAACATCCTCTATGAGATCCTTGATCCTAACGCGGGCCGGCGCACTTACATCTCCCTCGCCAAGATTTCACCCTACTTGGTCGCGGCGACCATCGCCACGGAAGACAAGGACTTTTACGCGCATCCCGGATACGATCCCATCGCCATCCTGCGCGCCCTGTGGAATAATGCTATTAGTGGAGGCGAAGGCGGCGGCGCGTCCACCATCACGCAGCAACTGGCGCGCACACTGCTGCTTACACCCGAGGAGCGCAGCCAGCGCACCGTCAGGCGCAAGGCGCGCGAGATTATCTTGGCGGCCGAGATCACGCGCCGCTATTCCAAAGACGAAATCCTTGAACTTTACCTGAATGAAATCTATTACGGCAACCTGGCCTACGGAATAGAAGCCGCGGCCGAGACTTACTTCAGCAAGTCTGCCAACCAGTTGACCCTGGGCGAAGCGGCTTTCCTGGCCGGCCTCCCCCAGGCACCCTCGGTCTACGATATTTACACCAACCCTACGGTCACTATCACGCGCCAGCAGCAAGCGCTAGTGCTTCTGTACCAACTGAGCCTGGAGCGCAACTGTATCTACGTCAGCAACAACCTCCAGCCAATCTGCGTGGATGTCTCCGCCGCCGCGCTGGCCGCCAACGAGATAGAGACTTACCCCTTCCGGCCGCCGCAGTCGGACATGCGTTTCCCCCACTGGGTACAATACGTGCGCGCCCAGTTGGAAACCCAGTTCGATCCCCAAACCATCTATCGCTCCGGTTTCACCGTTTACACCACCCTGGACCCCGGTCTGCAGGATGTCGCCCAGCAACTGGTCAGCGACCAGGTGGCCGCGCTGGCCGGGCACCACGCGACCAACGGTGCGCTGGTCGCCATCCGCCCTTCAACCGGCGAGATCCTGGCCCTGGTCGGTTCGGCGGATTTCTATAACACCGCCATCTCCGGCCAGGTCAACATGGCTGCCAGCCAGACGCGCCAACCGGGGTCCTCGATCAAGCCGTTGACCTACGTCGCAGCCTTCGAAAAGGGCTGGACGCCCGCCACGCTGCTCTGGGATGTGCCCTCGGAATTCCCGCCCTCCGGCGATCCAAATGACCCGCGTCCGCCCTACATCCCGGTCAACTACGACGGCAGGTTCCATGGCCCGCAGCTCGCCCGCAGCGCGCTGGCAAATTCCTACAACATCCCGGCCGTCAAAACGCTGCAATTCGTCGGTGTTTACGGCGAGACCGGTCTGGTGGCGATGGCCAAACGTCTGGGCATCACCAGCCTGACGCGTGACGATTACGGTCTCTCCCTGACCCTGGGCGGGGGCGAGGTTAGCCTTTTGGAGATGACCGGGGCTTACGCCGTCTTTGCCCACGGCGGGCGGCGCGTCCCGTCCGTTGCAATTTTGAAGATCGTGGATCACGCCGGCAAGGTGGTCTACGAGTACCAGCCGCAACCGGGCGAACAGGTCATCCGCGCAGAACATGCCTTCCTGATCTCGTCCATCCTCTCGGATAACGAGGCGCGAGCGCCGATGTTCGGGCGGAATTCGGCGCTCAACCTGCCCTTCCAATCAGCCGCCAAGACCGGGACATCGAATGATTTTCGCGATAACTGGACGCTCGGCTACACCCCCGACCTGGCGGTGGGCGTCTGGCTTGGGAACGCCGATTACACCCCCATGGATAATATCAGCGGCCTGACCGGCGCGGCGCCGATCTGGTCACAGTTCATGCAAGTTGCCATTCAGTATCTAACCGGCGGGAATCCCACGCCGTTCATCAGACCCAACAGTGTGGTCGAACGGATCATCTGCTCCGTTTCGGGGACGGAACCCTCCCAGTGGTGTCCCGATCAGCGGATGGAGTACTTCGCCGCCGACCAACCGCCGCTGCCTGCCAGCCAGGACTTGTGGCAGGAACTCTTGATTGATACCTGGACTGGTTTACGCGCCTCGCCCACCTGCTCTGCTTTCACCGAGGAGAAGATGGCGCTGAACGTCTCAGAAGAATGGGCCAGGAACTGGATCCGCCAGGAGCCGAAAGGCCAGCAGTGGGCCAGGGAGATGGGCTTTACGGATGAGATTTTCTATGCGCCAGACCGAGAATGTCAGCAAGGCGACCCACATCCCAAGTTGGATTTCGTCGGCTTGAGGGACGGCCAGGAGATCAGCGCCAGTCCGCTGGATATCTTCGTCGTGGCGGATGGCACGCAAAACTTCCAATTCTTCCGGATGGAATATGGCCTGGGGGACGACCCGGACACGTGGACGACCCTGGTGGATACCACATCGTCGCCAGTTACCGCGCCGGCGAAGATTTACACTTGGGAGCTGACCGAAATCACGGGCGACGGGATCACCCTGCGGCTGTACATGCGCAGCAACGCGGGCGGCTTTGCCGAGAAGCGCATCCATCTGCGCCTGCGCCTGCCGACCCCGACCCCTACGCCGACACAGACGCCCACCCCGACGCCGACTTTTACGCCGACACAGACCCCCACCTCAACGCCGACTATTACGCCGACTGTGACGCAAACCCCCACGCCGACTTTTACGCCGACCTCGACGCAAACCCCGACACCGACTTTTACGCCGACCTCGACGCAAACCCCCACGCCAACACAAACATCCCCTTAGCGTTTAACCACCGAGTAGGCCTTCGGTAAGAAAATCTCACCACGGAGAACACAGAGATCACGGAGATTTTAAAAGGTTTTCTCTGTGGACTCTGCCTGCACTGGGCCGCAGGCACACGTGTGCGCTCTGTGGCTAACCTCTTTGGTTTCGGCTTGTCCGGGTTAGGGTCTACCCAAGTTTCCTGTCGGCCAACTTCAACAGGATAAATACAAACGGAGCGCCGGCCGAAACCCATGCGCCGACCAGGGCATAACGCACGTAACGCAGAATGTACGCCAGCAGCGCCTCCTCGTCAGCGACAAAAATCCCGAAGACCATTTTCAGGCCGATGTAGAAAACCAGCACGCCAACCAGCCCGATCGCATAGCGCAGGATGCGCTTCCAGGCCGGGCCGCTCGTGCTGAACCCGCCCCGACGGTTGAACCAGGCCAGACCGGACAGCAGGCCGAAAAGGGTCGCGGCCGGTGTGATCGCCCCGCTCAACTCGACCGGCGAGGGGAGTTCGCCTTCCGGGAAGGCTTGGGCGGCATTTTGCAGCCAGATTGCAGGGATCTGCCAATTGGCCTGCAGCCAGAGCAAGCCCGGCAGGCTTAACAGGATCATGAAGAGCGAAGCCGCAAACGCGAGTAGAATTTGCTCGCCCAAGGTGCGTTTCTCGAGCCAGGCCGCCGCCGCTCCCCAAAAGCGCAGTGTCAGCCAGAGCAGCAGCCCGCCGATGAGCCAGCCGAGGATCACATCGTGCGGGAAGTGCACAGCAAGGTACAGGCGCGAGAGGCCGATCAGGAAGATAATGAGCGCAGCCGCCAACCAGGCCCATCTTTTCTTAATCCCTGACGCCAACATGCCCCATACTCCCGCGGCGGTCTGGGCGTGGCCGGAAGGCACGCCGAAGGAAGTCTCGAAGGCAAAGGCGCTCGCTTGCCGGCTGAACCAGTAGGGGCGGGGGCCGTGGAAGGCCAGCTTGAGGGCATGGTTCACGCCGCTGCTCAAGAGCAGGATCACCCCCACTCGCAAGCCGAGCCGGGCATCTATACACCAATAGAGCGCCGGCAGGATCAGCATGAAGAATTCTTCCGTCCCCAGGAACGAGAAGAACTTCATCGGCAGGGTCAGCCAGTCCCCCAGGTTTTGCAAGGCAACGATCCAGCTAATTCCGCTATTGAGAATAGTATCCATCGTCCTCTCTCCTTGAAAATGGTTTTATTGATGGACAGCAGTTGAACTGCAGCCCAAATTGACGAACAGGGACTCTTATTGTACACTCAAAGCATGGAAAATGAAACTACCGAGAGTAGGCCTTCGGCGCGTTGGTGGGATTTTCCGGCGGCTGCCATTCTATTTGTTGCCTTGCAGACTTCAGCCGGACGCCTGTTCGCGGCCGGCTGGGCGCCCGGTTTGGAGGCAGCCGCCTTCCTGGCCGCCTTGGGCGCGGCGCTTGGGCTGGGGCTTGGAAAAAGCCGCTTCGGGCGCAGGATGGTGACCATATTGTCATTGGGATACAGCCTGTTTCTCATCCCATGGCTGCTCGGTCTTGTATTGTATGGCAGGCTCAAGTGGGATGAACGCCTGCTAAGCCTTTTGGGACGGCTGGATGTTTCGTTGGTCACATTCTTGAACCGCCAACCCGTGGAGGATCCCTTTCTATTCATCGCCTTTTCCGGGCTGCTTTTCTGGACCTTGAGCCTGGTGGCCGGATATTCGTTGACGCGGCGCGGCGGCTACCTCGCTGCCATCCTGCCGGCCGGGATCGTTCTTTTCCTCGTCCAGATGTACGACCCGTATGTTGCGGGGCGCGCCGGATACATGGCATTCTACTTATTCCTGTGCCTCATCCTGTTGGGCCGGCTGAACTATCTGCGCAAGCGCAGCTTCTGGAAGGAACAACATATCAAGGTCTCCTATGATTCGGTCATAGACTTGAATAGCACAATGCTCGCCTCGGCCGCCATTTTGATCTTCCTGGCCTGGATGCTGCCCTCGCCGGTTCAGCCGCTGGAGGCTGCCAGAAACCTCTGGCAACGGATCACCCGTCCCTGGCAAACCACATTCGATGATTTTGGCAACCTCATCGCCGGGCTGGAGGGCGCAGCCAGCGGTGCCAGCTACGACTTTTACGGGGAATCGCTTGCGCTGGGACAGAAAGCGGCCACAGGGGATACGGTCATCTTCACGGTCAAAGTGCCCGCGCAGAAGAACGTCCCCCGTTATTACTGGCATGTGCGCAGCTATGACCGCTACGAGAACGATATGTGGGGCAATGCTTCCACTAATAGCATGGACTTTTCCCCGGCGGAAGACTCGTTGACCATCCCGAACGCGGCCGGAGCGATCAAAGCGGAATACACCTTCGTCAGTACCCAGCCGAGAATCAGCCACCTGTTTACGCCGCTCAATCCAATCTGGGTCAGCCGGCCGGGCAAACTCGACTTTGTGCGTGTCTCAGATTCCGAGCTGGAACCGATCCTGTTCCGCGCCGATCCGGCCATCCGCGCCGGTGAGAAGTACCTGGTCCAGTCGCTCGATTTCAATCCGACCGTCAAACAACTGAGGCAAGCCGGCGCAGATTACCCCGACTGGGTCACGCGGCGTTACCTGCAAGTCCCGAAGAACATCTCTGCGCGCATCCTTGACCTGGCGCAAGAATTGACCTGGAATGAGAATACACCTTACGACAAATCGCTTGCCATCACCAATTACCTGCGCAGTGAAATCCGCTTTTCAAAGGAAGTGCCTTACACGCCAGCAGGTCAGACCGGCCTGGATTGGTTCCTGTTCGACCACAAGCAGGGTTTTTGCAACTATTACGCCACCGCAGAGGTGATTCTGCTGCGCGCCACCGGCATCCCGGCGCGCATGGCCGTCGGGTTTGCCCAAGGGGAATGGGATGAGACCAATCCAGGTATTTGGTCTATCAGCCGCGAAAACGCACATGCCTGGCCCGAAGTTTATTTTCCGCACCTTGGCTGGGTGCAATTCGAACCGACTGCAGCCCAACTGCCGCTCGACCGTCCGAGCGGCATCGAAACTGGGAGCGATATCCTTCCCGGCGCTCCAAATTCCGAAGAAGAAGCCCTCATCCCTGGAGGACAGCCGGAGGCCTCAGATGAAGCAAGCGGCTCCGCTTCCGGCGGAAAGCGGCGATTCGAATGGTGGCATATCATTCTCCTGGCTCTCGGACTGGCGGCGGTCGTCGGGCTGAGAATCCTGACCGTGAAGCGGCGCCGGCGTGGAGTCTCCCCCATTCCGCTGCCCATCCGCTTGAAAGCCGCATTCGAGAGATTCTCGCTCACACCGCCGCGTTGGCTGGAGCGCTGGGCTTATCTGGCCGGTTTGACGCCGATGGAACGCACCTTCGCTGTGGTCTATCAAAGCCTGCGCCGGTTGGGAGGCAACTCCTCCCCAAGCTGGACGCCCGCCGAAGCTGCCGCCACACTGACCGGGCTGCTGCCGGCGGCCGCCCCCGCCATCCAGGCGCTGCTCAGTGAATATGAGCAGACGGTCTACAGCCTGCAAGCGGGAAGCATCCTGACTGCCCGACACGCCGGCAAGAGAATCCGCAAAGAAGTGAATCGAGCCGTGTTGCGAAACTTCCTGGCATCTGTGGAGAGGGCAGTGGCCAGTTAGTAGTGAGCAGTGATCAGTGATGAGTGACCAGTGACCAGTGACCAGTAATCAGTGATCAGCGATCAGTGACCAGTGATCAGTGACCAGTGATCAGTGGTATTGCTCTTCCGAGGGTGAAGCGCCCAAAGAAGAAGGAATGCGTTCTTGCGTCATGTGTCTACATGATGTATAATGCAACTACATAGAAAGAGGTTGCGATGGAAGAAACACGAGTAGGCACGCGCGAACTGAAAAGCCGCCTGAGCGAATACCTGCGCCGCGTGAAAGCCGGTCAGACGGTGGTGGTCACCGAGCGAGGGAAAGTGATTGGGCAGATCGTGCCATTAAAACCGTCATTGGAGGAGCGCTTGCAAGCGATGGTGGCGGCCGGACTCGCGGAATGGAATGGCCAGAAACTCAAGCCTTATCGCCCCCGCGTGGTAAATCGGGGTGACCGTCAGGTCTCCGATCTGGTGATAGAAGATCGCCGATGATCCTCTACCTGGATACCAGCGCACTGGTAAAACGATACATTCGCGAAACTGCTTCGGACGAGGTGATTGCGCTTATCGAACAAGCCGGAGCGGTTGGCTCGACCAGCCTGACGCGGGTCGAAATGGCCGCCGCCCTGGAAAAAGCTGCCCGCTTGGGCTGGATAGAGCGGGAGACAGCGTTGGGCTCTTGGAATGATTTCCTCGATCACTGGCTGTCTGTTACGCGCTTGAGTATCACTACCGGCACGCTCACAAGGGCTTCGACCTTGGCTTGGGAATATAGCCTGAGGGGGTATGATGCTGTGCATTTGGCCGCCGCGCTGCATTGGCAGGAGACGCTCGCTGCGCCCGTCACGCTTGCCACCTTCGACCGCGACCTCTGGCTGGCAGGCCGCGAGGCAGGGATGGGTATCTGGCCAGAGGGGTTGGTCGCGTGAACGGGGGCAGTCACCGGAATTGCCCGCTGCCGCCTGCTTACTGCCTCCTGCTCACTGGTAACTGATTACTTTTCTCCCCAAGCCTGCGTACCAACCCCACCAACTGCTCCATCCCCTGCTCCAACGGCTTGATGTTGATATATTCGTGCAGCGTATGCGCGCCTGAGCCGGTCGTCAGCCCGATTGTGACCGCCGGGTAACCGCGACTGAGCGGGATATTGGCGTCTGTCGAGCCGATGGTCAGGTTGGGCTGGACACCTTGCTTCCGCAAACATTCCTGCGCTGCCTGAACCAAAGGATGACCGGCCGGGATCTCTCCCGCCAGGCGCTGGCCGATGATTTCAATGCCGACTGCCACCCCTGCCCGTTCCATGCCGCGTGCCAGAGCCTCGACCTGCCGCGCGACAGCCATGAGTATCTGCGGGCTTTCCGAGCGCAGATCCAGCTCCAGCATGGCTCCGGCTGCAATGGTGTTCACGGACGTGCCTCCGTTGATTTTCCCGACGTTCAGCGTAGTACGCGCTTCGGCAGGCAGCTTGAGCGAAGTGATTTGTGCCGCCAGGCTTGTCAGCTCATGGATAGCCGAGGGCTGACCGTAATCCGCCCAGGAATGTCCCCCGGCGGTCTTTATGCTGATGCGGTAACGGCGCACCCCCAGCGCGCGGTGATAGACCTGCCCCAACGCCATGCCTTCCAGGACAATGTACGCCCGCGCTCCATCCCTAAACCGATCCACGACTGCCTGCATCCCGCGCAGGTCGCCCAATCCCTCTTCGCACACATCCGCGACCAGCCAGAGATCAGCCGCTAAAGGGACGCTGCGCTCACGTAAAATCCAAACCAACCCAAACAACCCGGCCACGCCAATGGCATTATCTCCGATGCCTGGCCCAGAGACGCGTCCCTCCTCGCGGAAAAGGCGCAGCTCGGTGTTCTCTGGAAAGACTGTATCCAGGTGCGCGCTGACGATCAGCGGATTGCCCTGGGCCGCGCCCTTCGGCGAAGTCGAAGCGCCGGGCAAACGCGCGTACACGTTCCCAATCGCATCCATCTCGACATCCGATAATTCCTCTTTCAAAAACAGGCTGCGCACGAATTCTGCACGCTGCCGCTCGTGAAAGGTCGGCGCGGGGATTTGCTGAATCTGAACGGCAAGATCGAGCAGGCGGGAAATAGACTCATTCATAGGCAGTTGATGGGAAATCTAGCAGCCCTACATTAACCATCAGGCGGTTCGACCATCAGACTATCAGACTACTCGACTATTAGGCTATCCTTACACTTGCCGCACAATCTCAGCCAGCGATTGCAAGCGCGCCTGCGCCAGGCCGGGGAGAGCTTCCAGGGCGTGGAATGCGCCGCTGCCTTCGATGGTCAGGGAGGCCGAAACATTGCCGTAAAGCACCGCGCGCAAGGGGTCGTAAGTCTGCCGGTAACCGGCCAGGAAGCCTCCGCAGAACGAATCGCCGGCCCCGCTCGGGTCAGCCAGGTGGGCCGGATAGGCCGGGATCTCCCAGCGTTTACGCGCCGGGGCATCGTAGAGCATCTGGCCATGCCCGCCGCGTTTGATGATGATCAATTCGCAACCCTGCGCGGCCAGATCTTCGGCCATCTCCCAAAAATCATTGCTATTTCCCCAAAACAAGGCGCGCAATTCTTCCTCGGAGGGCAGAAAAGCCGTCAACCCGTGAAGCAAGCGACGGACGTCGAGCCAGGCCGCCTGGGTCATGTAAGCCGCAGACGGGTCGAGGGTCAGCGTAGTGACGCCTCCCTGCCGAAAGGTTTGGGTCATGCGGTTATGGGTCGAATAATCCAGCGGGCAGAGATGTACGGCACTGGCGTTTAGATAATCCTCAGGAATGTCGGCCGGGCGCGGCGAGGAAGGTTGGACTGTCTTCCGGTCATCCTGGACCTCGGCGGGCGGCTGGTATCCCAGCAGCGCTTTCGGATAAGGCAAGCCCAGGCGGGCGAAATGAGCGACCGGGTTATTGCGCTGGGGCGTGAGAGGGTCGAGGTAAGCCTGAAAGAAGCGCAAATCCAGGTGTTCCGGCAGGATGCGGATGCCGCGCGTATCCAGGCCGCGCTGCTCGAATGAACGCAACCACTCGTGGGGATAGTCCTCGCCGACGCGCGCCAGCAGCCCGATATTCCCCTCCCAGGCAGCCAATCCTGCGGCAGCGGACAACAAATCGCCTCCGGGGACATCAATCAGGGGACGTCCCACCGGAGGCAGTAGATAATCGCGCCGCAGACGACCAGCGATAACGAAAGTTGGGTGCATGGGCGACAACGGTCAGGTGATGAAGACCTTGTTAGCGGCCTGGGCCTGATCCGCAGTATGGGGAGGGATGAAACTGAAATTGCTGCCTTTGCCTTCCACACTCTCTGCCCAGATGCGTCCGCCGTGCAACTCGACCATCAGCCTGGCAACCGAAAGACCCAGGCCCAGCCCACCGTGCCTGCGCGTCAGGTGTGATTCAACCTGATAAAAGCGTTCGAAGATGTGTGACAGGTCTTTGGCTGAGATGCCAATCCCGTCGTCAATAACAGAAAACTTGACATAGCCTGGAATCTGCTCGACGAGGATCAGAATATGCCCCCCCGAGTCAGTGAAGGCGATTGCATTCTTGACCAGGTTGTGAAGCGCAATGGCAATCTTGGAGGCGTCACATGCCACCATCAGGTTCTGCCCTCCCGGTAGGACACCGGGACGGTGTGCGCTGCCAGGTTGACTAGCGTAGCTGTGTCGAAGCCCTGCCGAAGGGTCGTCGTTGCCGAATTCCACCCGCATAGAGATGCCTTTTTGTGATGCTTCTTCACGGAAGGAATCCATGGCTTCCTCGGCGAGGCGTCGCACAGAGAACGGGCGCCGCCGGATGCTGGCGATGCCGCGGCGGACATTATCCATATTGGCAATGCTGTCAATGATCTCTTTCAAGTTCAGCGCGTTGCGCACGATAATATCCAGCTCGGGATGATGCTCCTTGCCGATCTCTTCGCGCAGGGAAGTGGCGTGGCCGAGGATTAGACCGAGCGGTGTACGCAATTCGTGGGAGGCGATGGCGATAAAATCGCTCTTCATCTGGTCGAGCTGATTCAACTCATCGAATGATTTCTGTATCTTGCTCATCTGACGGGTGTTTTGCATGGCGAGCGCAGCCAGGGAAGCAAGAGTCTCTAGAAATGCGCGGTCCTCTCCGGTATAATGACCCTGATTCGCCTTGTTGACTGCTTCCAACACGCCCAGGATTTCGCCTTTATAAATGATCGGCACAGCCAGGATCGAGCGGGTCTGGAACTCTGCAGTCAGATCCACCACTTTATAGTGACGGGGGTCTGAGGCGACATCCGGCGCGACAACTGGCTTGACGTTTTTGAAAACCCAGCCGGCGATGCTGGCCTCCAGCGGGACTTTAACGGAACGCAGCAAGTCGCGATGGAACCAGGGCAGCGCCAGGAAGCGAAGCTGTGTACCTTCTTCGTCTGGTTCCAGGATGGAGGCAACCTCGCTGGCCATCAATTCGCTGGCGGCAGAGATGACAGATTGCAGGAACGCGTCAACTTCCATGGAGGCGCTCAGGTTGCGGCTGACCTCCAAAAGGCGTTCCAAACGTTGAATTTGCTCGTTTACAGGCATAATCATCCGGTATGGCAGGGTAATTGGATTATACTGGATGTTGTCGGGAATGGCAAAAAACATCGACGAAATATCGAAAAAGGAGTGTTACATATATGAGCAAGAAAAAAGTACGTGTGGCGATCATCGGCGTGGGCAACTGCGCCTCGTCACTCGTCCAGGGTGTGCATTACTACAAAGATACGCCCGAGGATGCCAGCGTTCCGGGTCTGATGCACGTCAACCTGGGCGGTTACCATATCCGGGATATTGAATTCAGCCTGGGTATTGACATCAGCGCGGCCAAAGTCGACAAAGACCTGGCCGAGGCCATCTTTGCCGAACCGAATAACACTTATAAGTTCAGCGAGGTACCCAAGCTGAACGTCCCCGTGGTGCGCGGCATGACCCACGACGGCCTGGGCAAGTACCTGGCGCAGGTCATCACCAAAGCCCCCGGCCCCACCGCCGACATAGTCAAGCTGCTCAAAGAGACCAAGACCGACGTGGTCGTTTCGTTCTTGCCCGTCGGCGCGGAAATGGCGACCAAATGGTATGTCGAGCAAATTCTGGAGGCCGGCTGCGCTTTTGTCAACTGCATCCCGGTCTTCATCGCCTCCTCCGAGTATTGGGCCGAACGCTTCCGCCAGAAGAAACTGCCCATCTTGGGCGACGACATCAAGTCCCAGGTCGGCGCGACCATCCTTCACCGCGTCTTGACCAGCCTGTTCGTGGATCGCGGTGTGCGCCTGGATCGCACCTACCAGCTCAACTTCGGCGGCAACACCGACTTCCTCAACATGCTCGAGCGCGAGCGCCTCGAATCCAAGAAAATCTCCAAGACCGGCGCGGTGACCGCCATGCTGCCCTACACTCTCCCCGCCGACGACGTACACGTCGGGCCGAGCGATTACGTACCCTGGCTCAGCGACCGCAAGTGGTGCTACATCCGCATGGAAGGCACCACCTTCGGCGACGTGCCGCTCAACGTGGAAGTCAAGCTGGAGGTGTGGGATTCACCCAACTCGGCTGGCGTGGTGATTGACGCTGTGCGCTGCGCCAAGCTGGCTCTGGAGCGCGGCCTCTCCGGCCCGATCATCGGCCCGTCGTCTTATTTCTTCAAGACCCCGCCCAAGCAATTCCGCGACAGCCTCTGCCGCGAGATGACGGAGGCGTTCATTCGGGGGGAGAGTAATGAGTAACGCGGATTGCGGATTGCGGATTGCTGATTTCGGATTTCGGATTGTGCGTTACGCGTTACGGGTTACGTGTTACGCCGCGATCCTTAGCCTGCTCGCCGTTTTCCTGGCCTCCTGCGCACCCGTTTCTCCCACCACTCCACCACCCAACCAGGCAATCACCCAACCACCCAACCACCCAACCACCCAACTGCCCAACTATCCAACTACCCAACTACCCAACTACCCAACTACCACCGAAACCTCCACCCCTACAACCACAGCCACTGCCATCCGCACGCCCCCGGCCCTGCCCGCCGGATTTACGAGCTCGCGGCTCAATCCGCTCGATACGCCGCATACCTACATCGACGACACCTGCCAGTACCTCAAAGCCAAATGGGACGCGAACAACGCCGCGCCCGGCACGGTCGTGATGGTCATCATGTTCCATTCCATCCTCAAGCCGGGCGACGAACTGAGCGACTATAACCAGATCACTTCAGGCGCGTTCGAGATCCTGATGCGCGATTTGCACGAACAGGAATTCCAGGCGATCAACGCCGGACAGTTAGCCGATTTCCTGGAGCATAACGCCAAAATTCCGTCCCGTTCGGTTCTACTGGTGGTGGATGACCGCCATTATGCCGAATACTTCGACGTGTATTTCCGCCCTTACTGGGAACAGTGGGGCTGGCCGGTGGTCAACTCGTGGATCAACCTCAATGACAGCATCGGCGCGGCCGCCCTGCCTGGTAACGCTGCCCTGGAAAACGAGGGCTGGGTGGATCACCAGTCGCACGGCTTTATCCACAACATTCCCATGTCCGACGCCTCCAGCGACGACTATCTCAAGGGCGAGTTGCTCGGCTCGATGGAAATCATGCAGAAGAACTTCAACAAAACGCCCATCGCCATCATCTGGCCCGGCGGCGGGTTCGGACTGCGCCCGGCCCAGGCCGCCCGGCAATATGGCTACCGGCTGGGCTTCACCATCAACCCGCGCGGCGCGCTGATGTTCAACTGGATCCCGTTGAGCGACAATCCCGACCCGCGACGGCCCTCGTATCTGCCCGAAGGCACGGTCAATGACCCGTTGATGGTCCTGCCGCGCTTTTGGTCCTATGACGCCGGCAAGCACATTGACGCGGTGCGCCTCATCGGCCAGGAAGCGGCCGCCTACGCCGGGGCGAATAAGGCTATCGAATTGGAGTATTACGATATTGTCTGCGCGCCCAGTTATGGACAGATATTATTCCCATGACAGCCTGTATTTTCTGCAAGATTGTCAGCAACGAATTACATGCAAAAATTGTCTACCGCGACGAGCAGGTGACCGCCTTCCGCGACATCCATCCGCTCGCGCCGGTGCATATTCTGATCATCCCCAACCGGCACATCCTCTCGGTCAACGAGCTGACGCCCGAAGATGAGCCGCTGATCGGGCATCTATTCACAGTAGCCCGCCAACTTGTCAAACAGGAAGGTATTGACAAGAGCGGCTACCGCTTGATCGTCAACACCGGCGCGCACGGCGGGCAGACGGTTTTCCATCTGCACCTGCACCTGATCGGCGGCCAGAGGATGCGCCATCCGATGGGATAATATCTATTTCTTGATCCGCCAGGCGTACACGCCCAATCCAATTCCCACCAGCAAAAGCAGCGCGCCCAAAATACCCAGCAGCGGTGACCGCTCACCGGTTTCGCTTTCAGGAATAGGCTGAGATTTCGCTTGCGCTCCAAAGCCGACGTAACTGGTATCACCCGGTGAAACTTTCAATGTATTACTAAGCACAGTCGTCGGGTTATAGCCATCCGGTACCGCCGCGCTGACCGAATACTCGCCTTCGGGAACGTCTATGAAGCAGACCGGGTTATATCCCCCGACGGTGTCCAGAGTCTGGGAATACGTGCCGGTTAGACTGGTCAGGCTGATCGCGCCGCCCTCGACGATCGGCTCTGTCCCGGCTGGAAGGTATTCTCCCAGCGCGTCTGTATTTGCCTGACGCAAGCCATCCCCGTTGCCGTCATTATATAAAGATACACATACCTGCGCCGTGCCTCCGCTGGAAGGGGTCGCGGTGGGCAGGAGCGGGATCGGAGTGGGAGAAGGGCCGGGGGTCGGCGAGGCGGCTGCGGGTCCGCCGATGCCGATGACCAGTTGTTGCCCGCTCCGGATGGTACAGTTCTCGTCCAGGTGGTTCGTCTGGCGGAGGTATTCCATCGAAACGCCCGTCAAAAGGGTAATCCTCAGGCAGCTATCCCCCTCCTGGACGGTGTAGAGGATGCGTCCGTCCGCGCCGGGCGTCGGCGTGGCATAGGACTGTCCCTGCACAGCTGGGGCAGCCTGCGCGCCAAACGAGAGGTGCAGCAGCAAAAAAGCGAGCAACAATAAACCGAAAACCGGCAGCAGTTTGTGTCTCATCAACTCACCCAGAAGGGATTATAACATCTCCAGTGAGAAGAAGCAGTCGAAGCGCCCGGGCGAACGTTCAAGGCAAGAAGCCGCCTCCCGGCAGCCTCTTGTTCCCCGACTAAAGAAAACCAATTCTTACGCAGCGACAGGGATCCGCATCACCGTCCGCGTGGGACGAAACAGGGCGAGATCGTGGTTTGCCTGTAAATTCAGCCAGAATTCAGGGGAAGTGCCAAACGCCTCGGCAAACAGCCAGGCCGTCTCAGGGGTGATGCCGCGCTTGCCGCGCACAATCTCATTGACCCGCTGCACAGGGACCTGGATATGTTCTGCAAACGCAACCTGGGAAAGCCCAAGCGGGTTCAGGAATTCTTCGAGCAAAATCTGACCGGGGTGAGTTGGGATTCGGTTTTCTGGAATCATCGGGTGCTCCTTCTAATGATAGTCAATCATCTCAACATCTGCTGCGCCATTTTCCCATCGAAAGATAATCCGCCATTGGTCGTTGATGCGAACGCTATAAAAACCAAGCAGATCGCCTTTCAGGCTTTCGAGACGGTTTCCCGGCGGAGAACGCAAATCATCCAAATTGTGCGCGGCATTCAGAACATCTAACTTTCGCATCGCAGCCGGAATGATGTTTTGAGGAAAGCGGCGAACACGAGTGGTATTGCGGCCATGGTATAAATCAGCCGTCGCCGCGTCCGCGAAAGATTTTATTGGCATATCAAGATTATATCGCTTTCACGGTATCCATGCAAGGTTTATGCTGTGAAACGAACGAGAGACCGCCTCCCGGCAGCCTCTTTTCTCCTCACTCATCCTCATCACGCATCACGCATCACGCATCACGCTCCACGCCTCACCCCTCACTCATTCGTCCTCGCGCTCGTCCTCTTGTACCGCTTCCGCATCTCCGGCAGGAAATACTCCTCGAAGAAGCGATCCACATCGTAATCCGGCTGCCAGCCCCAATCCTGGCGCGCGGCGTCGTCGTCCACGTCTTCCGGCCAGGAATCCACGATGCCCTGGCGGCGCGGGTTGGGCGCAAAGGTGATCTGCGCGGCCGGGAAGGCCGCCCGCGCCCGCTTGCGGAAGCCGGCCGCGGTTAGGCTGAAGGCGTCAATGTTGTAGACCTGCCGCGTCAGTTTTTCGCGCGGCGCATCCATCAGCATGAAGGTCGCTTTGATGGCATCGGGCATGGCCATGAACGAGATTTTCGTGTCCTCGCGCACGAAGCAGGCGTAGGGGATGCCCTGCGCGGCGTGATGCAGCATCTCGGGGCCGTAGTCGCTCGTCCCGCCGGAGGGCAGGGTGAAGGCGCTGATCAGCCCGGGGAAGCGGATGGCGCGAAAGTCGAGCATGACCGGCGGTTCCGGGTCCAGGTGACGCTGTCCGCAGTAGCGGCTGTAGTACATGCCCAGCTTCTCGCAATACAGCTTGTTGCAACCATACATTGTGTGCGGCGTGTTCCACTCGTCTTCCTTGACGCGCCCGGCGGCGTGCTTTGCCTCCAGATTCGGGAAGCCGTAAGCGGCAATCGAGCTGGGGAACAGGAACTTGACCGGCTTGTGGTACTTCTCCGAGCGGTAGGCTGCCATCATCAGCAGTCCCATCGTCCCTTCGACGTTGATGCGGTGAGCCTCCTCGCCGGCCACTTCCGCCTTCGAGGAGAGCGAGGCTGCCAGGTGAAAGATGATGTCGAAGTCGTAATCGTAGAAAATCTTGACCTTGTTGACCAGGTCGCCCTGGAGATGCTCGGCGACCAGCGGCTTGATCGCCTCGGGCAGCGGCGCCAGGTCGGCGGCGACGATGCGGCAGCCGCCGCGCTTGGCCAATCCCTGCACCAGCGCCTGGCCGATCTCGCCGCACGCGCCGGTCACCAGGACAGATTGTTCGCTCATAAACTGCTCCTTTTCGGTAGCCGGTTGGCTGCCAATGTGCTAGAATGTCTGTACCTGCGCTCCTATTTTACAACAGCCGCGCCGGGTTTGTTTGGGATTTCGCCATCCTTTTGGGCTTGCGAATGCCTGGAGGCGACAATCTTAACACGAATTCCACGAATGGGACGAATGCCACGAAAAACATTCGTGAAATTCGCCCAATTCGTTCCATTCGTGTTCACTCTGTTTGACAATTATCTCATGATCTCCTGTCCGCATCCTTTCTGGACCCTTCGCCTGGGTACCGCATTTACGCTTATCGCCAGCCTGCTCGCCGCGCTGACGGCTTGCTCCGGCCTGCTCCCTGCTCCTCTGCCCCCCAGCCCCACCGCTCCCTGGCCCACCCTCACCGCCACCTTCACCCCGACCATCGCCTGGTTCCCCCCGACTGCAACGAACACACCTCTCCCAATGCAGATCGTCATCGCCACGCCGGAGGAACGTCCCGGCCTGGGCGAGGTGCTGTTCAGCGACCATTTCGATGCGCCAGAATTGTGGGATACCGCCGTCTCCAACACGGCCAGCGCCATCGTGGAGCGCAACCGGCTGACGCTGGCAATCAGCAAGCCCGGCACTGCCATCCTCAGCCTGCGCCAGGAACCGCTGCTGCGGGATTTCTACGCCGAGATGACTGCCAGTCTCAGCCTGTGCCGCGGCAGGGATCAGTACGGGCTGCTCGTGCGCGTCCAAGCCGGCGGCGACTATTATCGCTATGCGGTCAATTGCAACGGCCAGGCGCGGCTGGAACGCGTCCGCAGCGGCCAGCCCTATCCGTTGCAAGACTGGCTTTTGAGCGGCGACGCCCCCCCCGGCGCACCCGGAGATGTCAAAATGGGCGTTTGGGCCGTCGGCTCCGAAATGCGCTTTTTCCTGAACGACCGTCACCAGTTCACCGTCCACGATCCGCTCTTCAAGCAGGGTACGCTGGGCGTCTTCGTCAAATCCGAAGGCGCCAGCCCGCTGACGGTCAGCTTCTTGGAACTGATCGTTTACGCCGTCTCTTGCGCCAGCCCGACGGCCACACCCTGACGATTGACAATTTACGATTGCCGATTTACGATTTACGATTACGCAGCACGAAGTACTCAGTACGAACTACGAACTACGAACTACGAACTACGAACTACGAACTATGAACTACGCATCACTCATCACTTATCACGATTAAACTGCCATGAACCGCAAAAACCGCCTCAACGACCTCGATCCCAAAACCTGGCTCAAGTTCCAGAAATCCTGGTTCATCCACAACCCGCCGCCGCGCAAGAAAGGCGTGCTGCTGCATCCGGCCAAGTTCCCGGAGACGATGGCCCAGGAATTCATCGAATTCTTCACCAAGCGCGGCGAATCCGTGCTGGACCCGATGGCTGGCACCGGCTCGACGCTGGTCGCCGCGCTGCGCGCCGGACGGAATTCCTACGGCATCGAACTGAATCCGAAATACGCGGAGATCGCCTGCCAGATCATCGCCGAGGAACGCGTCGCCCTTGGTGAACCAATCGAAAATCTAAAATCGGAAATCGTAAATGGGGATGCAAGCCTCGCCGCAACCTACCCACTCCCCACGATAGACTACATCCTCACGAGTCCTCCCTACTGGGATATGCTCCACGCCCGCGGCGCGCAAACCCAGAAGAAGCGCCGCGCCGCGCCCGAATTGGATGTCTTCTACTCCGACGACCCGAACGACTTGGGCAACCTCCACGATTACGAGGAATTTATGGCGAAGCTTGTCGCTATTTATGCCGGACTAAAGCCGCTGCTGCGCGAGAAAGCCTACCTTACCATCATCGTCAAGAACGTGAAAAAAGGCGGCAAAATCTATCCGCTCGCATGGGATTTGGGCCGCGAACTGGGCAAAGTGTACACGCTAAAGGATGAAAAAATCTGGTGCTTGCCACCAGGCCAAAGAGTTTGGACGCAAAACGGGCTTAGAGAAATCGAAACCATCAAGAAAGGTGATTTTGTTCTGACCCATCTAGGTTCACTTCAAGAAGTGACAAAGGAAATGAGCAAGGAACATCACGGCCAATTGGTGAAAATAAAACCGTCGTTATTAGGAAAAGTAATTTCGATAACGCCCGAGCATGAAGTTTTGTGTATTCAACGCAGACAATATTTTCATCAAAATGGCGAGAAATTTCATGAAAACTCTCGTCGAAGCATTACACGAGGAATGTCATGGATCCCGGCTCAAGAATTATGTGTCGGAGATCTCGTTGCTTTTCCTATTCCGAACGCGACTATCGATTTGTTGGAACTCGATGTTGCTACATACCTCCCTGAAGTTTTAGATTGGTATCAAGATGAATTTTCCTACCAAACACGTGGTCGAGGCAAACGCGGAAGAGGAATACTCCCCAAAAACATTTCGATAAATAAGGATTTTTTGCGGTTGGCAGGCTGGTACTTGTCTGAAGGCAGCGCTGGCGAGGCAGGGGTTAATATTGCACATATTTCTCCAGAAGCTCAGAGAGAAATTGTCCAACTATTCTTATCGGTCTTCGATGCGGCCACAAAAACGGATCGTACGGGTGTGTGGTGCCGAAGTAGATCAATTGCGAAGTTGTTAATAAAATTGTTTGGAAAAGGCGCACATAATAAGAGGATTCCTGATTTTGTTCTGCATTTACCGCGAGAGAAACAAATTCATTTGATTCAATCACTCTGGGCAGGGGATGGACACCTTCGAGAAAACCGCGTAACCTATAAAACCGTGTCAGAAGAATTGGCGTTGGGAATTGTTTATCTTACTGCCAGAGTTGGAGCCATGCCTTATGTTCAACGACATGCACAGTATTTTAGCCTGGCCTTCCGCGGTCATTCCATGAGCAAAATGCAAGAATTATTAGACTCAAGTGTATATTCAACAAAATTTACGCGTGACCAGCATTGGCTCCATGATAACTTCATCTGGCTTCCCATAAGAGATATTTCTGTGGAAAATTATGATGGGATGGTTTATAACCTTGAAATTGAAGGAGCAAATACCTACGTTACAGAAAGCTTCACAGTTCATAATTGTCAGGATAACCAGCGCCTCGCCCCCTATGGCCTCGGCAGCGCCTGGGTGAGCAACACCTTCCACCACTATTGCTTGCAGTTCAGAAACGAGTAAGAACCAACGACCAAATCCAACCACGCATCACGCATCACGCATCACGTATCCCTATGCTCACCCCCTCCGACCTCATCCACCTCCCCTACACTCCCGACCTGACCGAAGGCGGTATTGCCTACGCCTGCCGCTCGCTGGCCTACACCTACGACCGCATGGGCGGCACGGCCTTTGACCGGCTGCGGCGTATCGTCGGCGGGGTGGCGGTGGAGCTGGCCTTCCGCCGCTACCTGACCGAGCAGAGCGTTCCATTCGACGTGCTGGGCGCGACGCCATTCACCGACCCCGACCGCTACGATGTCTCGCTCGGCGGGCATCGCTGTGACCTGAAGAGTTTCCTCATCACCCGCCGCGCCCAGATCGCGCAGATGCGCAAAGATGCCAGCCTGGGCTTGCAGGCGGCGGCGCTCATCCCGATGGACCAATTCGCTGCCGAGGGACACACCTCGCAGGACATTTATCTCTTCGCATTTCTGCTGGCGTTGACGACGCCCTCGCAGGAAGAACTGCGCAAGGCCATTGCCGCGCGCCAGCCGCTGCATCTCATCCACCCCCTGCCGGATGACTGGGCGCGCCCGCGCCTCTGGCAGCGGAGCACCGTTCGTGCCGCGAACAACGGCGGCACGCCGGTGCGAGACGGCATTCGTTGGCAGCCGCTGGAGAAACTGGCGCTCAAAAGTGAATGTGAGCAGCCCATTTCAGTCGAGATCGGCGGCATGGACGCGGCGCGCAATTTCGTCACCGCCGCGCTGGAATTGCCGCCCAAGACGCGCCTGGCGGTGGAAGTACCATTCCACACGGTGGCCTACATCCACGCGCGGCGGCTGCCCGAAGCCCGGCTGGGCATTCACAGCCCGAGGCGCGGCGAAGCGCTCATTGTCCAGCCGCACGAGTGGGGCAACATCTGGGTTTACGGCCTGGATATCTGGCTGACCGGCTGGCTGGCGCACGAAGATTACCGCCACAAGGCCTCGGTCCTGCCCATCGGCAGCCGCATTTTCCAGTATGACCAGACGCGCGTCAAGAATCTGGCTGTGCCAATATCTGAGCTAAGACCGCTGGGGAATCTCTTCGAGCGCGTGCGCGAGTGGGAATTAACAAAACAGAAACCCGGCTTCTGATAAAAACGGGTTTCTTGTTTATCTCCTTGAGCTGCCTCTTCTCAATGCGCGACGACCAAGTAATTTTGCTACTCCACTAATGAAATTATTGGGTTATTATGCCGTTATAGTATTACCGTCTGACATTTGCGTCGAACGCGCAAATCTTCAATGATGTGTCGCTGTGAGCCGTCCTGAGCGGAGGTCCGCAGACCTGACATGTCTCATCGTGAGGCGAGTCAACTGTGACGATTGCGTTGACATGCGACTCAGAACGCAAGACTTTCGCGGAGACATGTCAGGTCTCAACGACCCCCATACGGGGGCAAGCGGGACACGAAGGAAAAGCCATATTTTGCCCAAAGTCCAGCAAAATGAAGAAGGGTAAATCAAAGAAATTCTGCTGCTGAAATAATTGTTACTTCTTGAGGTAGTTTGAATGTGTCTGGCTTTTCCAGGCTTATAAGATTAAGGTTCGAACAGCTAAGAGTCTTCCCCGCCTTTATAAGCGATCTCACTTCTCTACTTCGGGTTTCCTCATCAGTCAGATCAAAACAAACTTGATATAAAGCGGTGGTTTTGCCTTCCTCGAGAATTGCAAAATCAACCTCATTTCCTTTGTCGTCTTTGTAGTAGTACATAATCTCATTTTCGCGCGCTAACTTATGAAACACGATATTTTCGAAGAGTCTTCCCATGTTTTTCGAGAATTTGGTTGAGAGTGCGGTCATAAATCCGGTGTCTATAAAATACACTTTTCGAGGGTATTGCAACTGATTAATAACTGCTGGACTATAAATATACAGTTCGTTCATAAAATACGAGCTTTCTATGTAAGAGAGGTAATTATCTATCGTTGATTTCCCTACGGGTATGCTCATGCTTTTGAGAGAGTTGGCAAGTTTGGAAATAGTTATGTAACTTGAATTAAGAAGCAGTTTTAGAAGTGTTCGCAGTGCTGTGTCATTGTTTATTTTGTGCCTTTCGGCTATATCCCGTTGTACTACGGTCTGAAAATAAGATTGTAAAAGCTCCTGTTTTTTTTCGCGTGTCGTTAGTACCACAGCCGGTAACGCTCCAAACGTCAGGTATTCGTCAAAAAGAAAGCGAAATCGTGCCATCTCATCTTTTACAAAGGCTAATTTTTCAAAATCAACAGTTGTTTTCTTGAAACGTAAAAATTCGGCAAAAGTAAGCGGGTTTACTTTTACTTCCCATGCCCTGCCCCGAAGTTCGGTTGGTAATTCGCTACTTCCCATTTTTGATGAGGAGCCAGTTACGAATATCTGGATAGATTCTGTATCAAGTATCCGGCGTACCCACTTTGACCAGTTAGGAATAAGCTGTAGTTCGTCCAAAAAGAGGTACTTGGGTTTTTTGCCATATACTGCCTGTATTTCTGGTATGAGATCGGTAAGAAGATCAGTAGAGGGTGCTATTATCCGTTCGTCTTCGAAGTTAAAATACACCACTTCATCACGGGGGTATGTTTCTAAAAGCTTTTCGATAGCCTCATAAAGGAGATATGTCTTCCCAACCCGCCTAAAGCCCGTTATCGCAGTGGCGTTATTTGTCCCCTGTTGCGGTGAGGTATCCAAATGAGTATCACGCCCTATTATCAAGGGTAATGTTCTGTCATTCCATTCGTATAAAAGTGTCCTTAATATTGTGTTCATAGAACAAGATTATCATATTATTGTCCTGTTTGCAAGACGATCTTGCTGCCGCTATTTGTCTCTTTCACATCTTGGTTCTTCCCCGGCAGCATAAGAGGTTTTCACTTCCTACCTGGCGACGACGAAATCCACCTTTGCCTCGGCCTCATTGCCGGCGCGGTCATGCGCCACGAGGCGCAGTGTGTGCTGGCCGATACTGGCTTGCCAGAGCAGATTGAACGGCGCGGCGCTGACTTTTCCCACCAAAACATTATCCACGTAGAATTCCACGCCTGCCAGATACGCGTCGCTGACCTGGGCCTGGAAGGCAATTTGTTTATCCTGGGCGCGGTTAAATTTCTGCCCTTCAGCCGGATAAAGGATTGCCACCTGCGGCGGGGTGTTATCAATCGAAACCTGCGTCACGGACATTTCGAGGCGGCTATCTGCCCGCACGACAAACAGGCGCAGCGCGTACAAGCCGTTCAAGTCGCTCGTATCCCATTCGGCCAGCGTGCTTTCTGCGACAGGCGCCTTCACATCCGGGCCAATTTGGGTCCAAAATTGCGGGTTAAGCCCCTGGCCGTATTCGAGGCGGTAAAAGGCAAAGGCTGCGCCGGCGGCCGTGCCGCTGATTTTGATTTTGCCGCGCACATCCGCAAACAGGGACGGGGAGGTGATGTGGACATCCGGCAGGACGGGCGGCTGTTGGATGACATCGTAAGTTGTCGGCAGGATGGGTAAAGCGGAGGATTCGGCCCACGTCCGCGCCTCGGGCGGCACAATCATATAAACCCGCTCCTCCACCAGTTCCGGCGAGGTGAAGACGGTTGCCAGATAGCCCGTTTCGCGGTTGATCTGAAAGGTTTGATAGAGCGTATCCGCGTGGGTCGGTTCGTTGCCGCTGATGAACACCTCGCTGACCACGTTCGGACAGGCGGCGGTCGGCAGCAGGCCGGAGCGGTCGCAAACGTCCAGCCTCACGATCCCTTGCGGGGCCGTCCACGCTTCCGGCGGCAGGTCGTGCACGGCATACTGGATCAACGCGTGCCAGAGATCGGCGGACAATCCGGGCAAAGTCGCTTCACCTTCCACGTTCCCCATCCAAACCACCACGACCCGTTGTGGAGTATAACCGGCGACCCAGGCGTTTTGTCCATCCCGGGTGAGGCCCATTTTCGCGCCCGCCGGGCGGCCAATTTCGAGCGGGTTGGGGTGTCCGAGCGAGGGCCAGCGCGCCGTCTCGTCGCTCAGAACGTGATTCATCAGATAAGCCAGTTGCATACTGACCACCGGCGTGAACTGTGGCGTCGTCCAATCCAGCCAGAGACTGTTATCCGCGCCGGTGACTTTCAGCAGCGCCGCCGGGAGCAGTGGCGCGCCGGAAATCGCCTGTCCCGCCAACGTGCCTTGATTGGCGAAAATGCCGTATGCGGCGGCGATTTCGAGCGGCGAAAAAGCAGCGCCATCCGCCGGCGACGCGCCATCCGCCGTAAGATTCAGGCCAAAAGATTGGGCAATGCGTCGAAGGTTATCCACGCCCATCTGCTCCAGGATGGTCAGCGCGGGCGGCAGGTAATCGTTGGCCAGGGCAATCCGCAAACGGACGGGGCCGTGATACTGGTTATCGAGGTTGGCAATCGCTCCCCCGGGAATATCCCAGCCGGGCGAGGCCGGATTGAGTCCGCGGGTGAAGCCAGTGAGGTAGATGAACGGCGTGAGCAACGTGCCGGAAGGATGCGCTGAGAGATAGGCGCTTTCCTGACCTGGCCGCGTATCGCCGACAGCGGCCAGCGCCTGTCCGCTGCGCGGGTCAAGGACGAGGGCGCTGGCGGCAGCATTCGTCAATGCAGTGCCGGGCGGGAGGGTTGGCAGGAGGCGCGCCGCCTCGCACGGAGAACCATCAGCGGCGGGGCCTTCGGCGCTGAACGCGCCGGCCAGCCGGGCCAGTTGAGTCTGCACGGCGCAGGCGGCTTGTAATTGCAGGTCATAATCCAGCGTGGTGAGGATGGTCAATCCGCCGCGCTCGATGCGGGTTCGGTCGAAGCGCTGGCCCAATTGCGCCAAGACGAGGCTGGTGAAGGCCGGGGCGCTTCCCGCCTCCCCTGTTCCCTTTCCACCTTGTTTCGAGGGGAGCCCCAAAGGGGTGCTTCGCGAAGGGGCAAGGGGCAGGGGAATTTCATTAATCACCCCCATTATTTGCATGATTTGCAGCGTCTCCAGCCTGCGCCCCTCGGCAGCCTGGGGCGCGTCAATGGGATTGAGCGCCGGGGCCTGGCCGACCGAGGCAAGCAGCGCGGCCTCGCTCAACTCCAGGCTGGCGGCGGATTTGTCAAAATAGAGCCGCGCGGCGGCTTCGATGCCATAGGCATAATTACCGTAATTCGCGCTATTGAGATACCATGCCAATACTTGTTCGCGGCCATAGCGCGCCGTGATTTGCGCGGCCAGGATGCGCTCGCGGAGGGCGCGGCGCGGCGCGGGCGGCTCGTCCCACAGCAGCAGGTCAGCGACCAATTTCTGGGCAAGCGTGGGATGGCTTTCCGGGTCGCGCCAGCCGTCTGTCAGGTAGCCGGGATGCTCCCAGAAATCCGGGTCAGCGAGGACAATAGTGGCGTCAATCAGCGCTTTGGGAATCTGGGAATAAGCGAGAAAGCGGCGCGGGGCATCTTCCGGCGCCAGCACGGCAATCAGATGCGCGCCGCTACGGTCGTAGAGACGGGTTGGCTGGCGCAGCAGTCCATTTTGCGGATCGAGCAGAACGGGAAGTGTTTCGACCGGCGGCAGGTCGCGGGTTAAATCGGCGTAAGCCAGCGCTGCAGCCAATATCACCACCGCCGCCAGCGCGCTGACGATGAACCCGCAGCCAAAACCGAGGCGCGTGGCGCGTCCCTCGGCGGAGCGACGAGCGTGATCGCGGCGGCCGCGGCGCTGACGGAGGATGGTGAGGGAGGAGGGCATAGGGTAAAACGGGATGTTTAAAACGTAAAACGTAAGGAGTAAAACGTAAGACGTAATTACGTTTTACGTTTCACGTTTTACGTTTCACGTCTCACTTCTCACGATAGCGTCGGTCATGCGCGCCACGCGGGCGATGTACTCGACATCATGCACGCGCAGGATATCTGCGCCGCGGGCGATGCCGACCGCGCTGACGGCTGCCGTCCCTTCGAGACGCTGGTCGGGCGGCAGGTTCAGAGTGTAGCCGATGAAAGATTTGCGGGAGGGGCCAAGCAGGACGGGGAAGCCGAGGGCGCGGATTTCGCCGAGACGGTTCACCAGTTCCAGGTTTTGCCCGATAGTCTTGCCGAAGCCAATGCCGGGATCGAGGATGAGATGGTCATCCGGGATACCCACCGCGCGGGCGATGGCAACACTTTCCATTAGTTCGCTTTTTATATCTTCGAGCAGGTTTTGATATTCCGCGCCCTGGTAACTGCCGCCCAGTCGTGCGCGCACTTCGACATTTGCCGGGTTGCTGCGGTTGTGCATCAGGATCACCGGCGCGTTATAGCGCGCCGCCAGGCTGGCCAATTGCGGGTCAGCGCGTAACCCCCAAACGTCGTTGATGATCTGCGCGCCGGCCCTGAGCGCTTCCTCTGCCACGGCGGCTTTGTATGTATCCACCGAAATGAGCGCGTCGGGTAATTCGGCTGCTATCGCGCGGATCAGCGGGACGACGCGGCTCACCTCTTCCTCCGCGCTGACCGGTTGCGAGCCGGGGCGGGTGGACTCGCCGCCCACGTCGAGGAAATCGGCGCCAGCCTCCAGGAAACGTTTGGCCTGGGCAAGCGCCAGCCTCACTCCTTCCATCTCCCCCCCCGTCTCTGCCGTGCGGGGAGAGGCCAACAGCCCGTCACCGGAAAAGCTATCCGGCGTGAGGTTGAGAATGCCCATCACGTAGGTCCGCTGGCCCCAGGTGAGGCAGCGCCCGCCAATGGTCAGGGATGCCGGTTTCATGCCATCTGGTCGAGCGGGCGGACCAACCAGGCCTCGGCTTCATCAATGTCGGTGAAGATCTTGATCGCCGCCGAGGTTCCCGCCAGGGCCAGGGCTGCAATTTCACGGATGGCGTTGGCTACCGTATCATTGGCAACCACAACCGCCAGGCGGATGTAGCGCGCCGCCGGGTCGCTGTTGACCTCGATCGCTGTGCGCACGGCTATCTCAGGGATGGACTCCACCTGGCGCAGATCGTACATGTTGCGCGTCAGCCGGTCGGCATCCAGCAGGTGCTCGTGGGCGAATTCCTGCCAGTGTTTCACAGTAGCATCCGTGAGGTCTGTGAAGGTGTAGTGCATGCCTCCATCAGCTCGGCGGACAACGGTGTAGCCGATACCGGGTTCGGCTTTCCAGTGAAGGGGTTTGATTTCGGTCATGGGTGCCTCCTCTAGTTTTGATATGATTATACCGGAATAAGAAGTCTCCAGAAGTCAGGGAGGCTTTTATTTTATATCCGGCCCGCCAAACGCAGCACATACAGCGCGTCGGCGGTGACGAAGTGGTTCAGGCGCTTCTTGCTCGTCCCGCCGTAATTGACCAGCGAATAACCGCTGAGATCCGGGCGATTGGTGCGGGTGTAGGTTGCCTCGGCCGGGAAACCGCCATCCGGCAGGCGCTTGGAGGTGAGCAAGTCCAGCGCGTCTTTGCACCCCTCGACTATGCTCGGGGCAAGGCGGGGTTGGCGGATAAAGCCTGCCTCGGCCATCACCACCAGGCCGAAGAGGATGTTGTAATGCCAGTAATATGGATAGCACAGGCGGGTGAAATGCCCGTCCATTACCTGCCCGTCGCTCTGGCGTTTGAACAACCGGCGCTTGAGGAAGATCCCGGCGGCGCGCTCGGCGGCTTTACTGGCGCGCGGGTCGCCGGAAACTTTTGCATACAGCGCCAGCGCCCGCAATGGGATCAGCGATTCCATGAAAGACGAATTCGTTGCCACGGGACGCTTGTCACAATTCCAGCCGCCGTCCGGCCATTGCCATTTCATCAGGCGCTCGGCCAGTTCATCGGTGCGGGAATCGGCCAGACCTAACCTCAGCGAATACCAGACCGCGTTCCCTTCCTGCGAGGCGCAGCGGCGCACGCGGCCGTCAATGACGCGGATGTGTTTCTTATGCGCCTCGCTCAGCAGCCAGTCGAAGGATTGCTCCATCATCGGACGCAACGATTCATCCCCCGCCGGATAGCCCAGATCGGCGAGTATCGAGAGCGTCCAGTGCGCCCCGTTCCACTTTTTGTAGGGGTGGAATGGGATGCGGCCAGAGGCATCGCGTTCGGATAGAAGTTTGCTGACGAGTGAAGAGTGACGAGTGACGTTTGCAGCCTGACGAGCCTTGGCGGAATCGGGGGCATGGCCGAGGAGGTTGACGGCCACTTTCCAGGCCAGGGCGGGTTCGAGGTGAAGTTGGTCGAGGAGGGTGTCCATATCTATCCATCATTCCAGTCGTACTATCCCGGTTGTATCACATTCCGCCAGCAGTTCCTTCACCGTCCTGCCCAGCCGCGGATGGACAAAAGCCGGCGCAATATCAGCCAGCGGGACCAGGGCAAAGGCGCGCTCTTGCAAACGCGGGTGGGGAATGACCAGTTCAGGCGTATCCAGGGTCAGGCCAGCGTAAAAGAGAATGTCCATGTCAATCTGGCGCGGGCCGTAGCGGATGGAGGGGGTGCGGCCAAGTTCAAGTTCCAAATGTTTCAAATGTGCCAGAAGAGCCAAAGGGGCCAAATGCGTTTCGCCTTTGAGCGCCATGTTGAGGAAGGCGGGCTGATCGGTGATACCCCAGGGCGGGGTCTCGTAGACGGGCGATTCGGCCAGGATGTGGACAACAGGAGGCAGGGCGGCGATGGCGGCGCGCAGGTTGGCGCGGCGGTCGCCGAGGTTGGTTCCGAGGGCGAGGTAGATGATGGGTTTCATCCCAAAAACACCATAGCGCGGCATCCAGCCGCAACCGAAGTTTTTTCACCGCAGAGATCGCAGAGTTCGCGGAGAAAACATGCGCAGCACCTACTCGGCAGGAAAAACTCTGCGTTCTCGGCGCCTGCCCTGAGCCTGCCGAAGGGTGCTCTGCGGTGAAAAGATTTGCGCGATCAAGGCAAATGTTGAGCGTTAATTTTATAAAATAAAAGCCTCCTTGCGGAGGCAGTGTGAGCGCGGAGAGGCTCGAACTCTCAACCAATGGCTTAAAAGGCCACTGCTCTACCGTTGAGCTACGCGCCCGTAGCGGATTGCATTCTATCACGGCAGTTACCCGGCGTCAACGCCGCCGCAACTTGTGACTCAAGAACGCATCAAGCGGTCCAGTTCAACGAAATCCACGCGAGAGGTGAGATCCAGGCTGATCGGCGTCACCGAAACCAGCCGCCTGGCGCGCAGCACGTAGACATCACTGCCTTCCTGCTCCTGGTCGAGGATCTCGACCCGGTGGTAGCCAACCTTCTCTGGCACATCCCATGCCTTGCGTTTGGGGCGCAGCGGCTCGTAATAGCGCTGGGGCGCGACGCGCGTCACCTGCCAGGGGGTCTGCGGCGTGGCATCCGAAGGGACATCCACTTTGAGCAGGGCGACATCCTTCGGAAATCGCCTTTCCAACAAGAGACGGGCAAAATAAACGCTGAAATATGCGGTGGTGGAAAAATCCACTTCGGTCGAATACGAAAGGTGATGGTGCTGCTCGGTTTCCAGGGAGATCGCCAGCGCCGGGATGCCCATTGCAGCCGCTTCGATGGCTGCCCCGACCGTGCCAGATATCGTCACGCCTGTGCCAACATTCTCTCCGTAATTGATCCCGGAAACGACCAGGTCGGGCCGTCGCGGCATGATCTCCAGAATTCCATGCTGGACAGCCTGAGCCGGCGTCCCGCCGACAGCATAGACGGTCCAATCCTTGCCATCCACGCTCACGATTTCAGGCCGGATGATGCCATCCGATGTCAGCGGCAAACTGCGCCCGGTACCGGAGGATTGGTCGCGCGGCGCGGCGACGGTCACAAAGCCGAGGCTGGAGAGTGCCTCGGCCGCGGCCCACAGTCCGGGAGACTGGATGCCGTCATCGTTGGTCAGTAATATCTGGTGTTTTGACATAAGAAAGAAAAGAAGCGGGATAAACCCGCTCCAGAACTGGCGCCCCTGGCGCGACTCGAACACGCGACCTATTGCTCCGCAAGCAAGCGCTCTAATCCACTGAGCTACAGGGGCAGTTGATTCATCGAAAAGATTTTAATCCAGAATCCGGCGATGGTCAAGAGAAACTTAAACTCGCGATTCTCCCCCCGATTTGATGGCCTGCGCGCCCTGAAGGACATCGTGCGCCGAACGCAGCGTCCCCTCGCTGATCTCGCCCAGCATTTGCGCCAGTTCGAGGGTGCGCGCCTCGCCCTGCAGTTTGGTCACCTGGGTGAGCGTGCGCCCATTCTGGACGACCTTTTGTACCTGCCAGTGGTGGTCGCCAAAAGCCGCCAACTGCGGCAGGTGGGTGATGACCATCACCTGGTGCTGGCGGCCGAGGCTCCATAATTTTTCGCCGACGACACCGCCGACGCGCCCGCCAATACCCTGGTCAATTTCGTCGAAGATGAGCGTGGGAACTTGATCGGCGCGTGCCAGGACGTTCTTGAGAGCCAGCATCAAGCGCGAGGTCTCGCCGCCCGAGGCGATCTTCGCCAGCGGTTTCAGACCCTCACCCGGGTTCGGTTCAACCAGGAATTCGACTTTATCCAGGCCGCTGGCGTCGCAGGCCAGGCGCTGACCATCGGGCGCCGGCACGCCCTGCGGGTCGGGGCGTGTCTGGAAATCCACCGCGAAGCGCGCGCTCGCCATGCGCAAGTCGTCCAATTCGATCTCGATGGATTTGCTCAATTGGCCGGCTGCCTCTTTGCGCTTCTGCGAGAGGGACAGGCCTTGCTCCGCCAGTTTGCCGAGGGCTTCGGATTCAGCCGCTTCCAACTCGGCCAGGCGCTCGGTGGCGTGGGTGATATTCTCCAGTTGCTTGCGGGCATTCCCTGCAAAGGCAATCACAGATTGGAGGCTGCCGCCGTACTTGCGCTCCAGGCGGTGGATCAGGTCAACTCGCTCCTCGACCTCTTCGAGACGCTTGGGGTTGTACTCGATGCCCTCGAGGTAGTCGCGCAGACCGCGCGACATGTCGGCCAGGCTCTCCTCCAGATTCGTCGCCTGGCCGGCCAGGGCAGACTGGGCGCTGTCAATCTGGCTCAACTTGGAAAGCGATTGGGCGGCCTGTCCGATCAAGTCGCTGGCAGCCGGGGTCTCGGGCGTGCCCTCGTCGAGCACGTTCAGGGCTTGTTGGGCCAAGGAGGCCAGCGCCTCGGCATTCGCCAGACGGTCGCGCTCCTGACGCAGCTCCTCGTCCTCGCCGGGGCGCAACCTGGCCGCTTCGATCTCATCCGCCTGGTAGGTCAGCAGCTCGGTGCGCCGTTCGGCATCCGTCTGGGCCTGGCGCAGCTCATGAAGCTCGCGGCGGATGGCTTGAAGCCGGTCATAGGTCTGGCGATAAGCGGTCAGCAGCGGCTCTACGTCCGCATACCGATCGAGCAGACCCAGATGGGCATGGATGTTGAGCAGGGAGAGATGCTCCGACTGGCCGTGGATATCCACCAGAAGTTCACCCAGCTCACGCAGGAGAGCCAGGTTGACGGCGCGGCCGTTGACGCGGGCGATGCTGCGTCCCTCGCGGCGCACCTCGCGGCTCAGGGTGAGGTAGTTCGGGTCGTCGAGCAGGTCTTCGCGTTCGAGAATCTCGTGCGCGGAGCGGCGCTCGGGGCCGGACAACTTGAAGGTCGCCTCCACCCGCGCCAGCTCCGCATCCGAGCGGATCACGGTCAGGTCGGCGCGCCCGCCCAGGATCATCTCGACCGCGTCCATAATGATGGATTTACCTGCGCCGGTCTCGCCGGTAAATATTTGCAGGCCCGGCCCGAATTCCAGTTCGAGGCGGTCAATGATCGCAAAATTTTGAATGCGCAGTTCGGTGAGCATATTTATCCATGCGTAGTAATGGCGTAGTGACAACTTCGCGACCGCGTAGCGTCCCTTTAGGGAAGCACCCCTTGCGGGTCAGTCGTTGCTACTTAAAGATCTGGATCCCAGACAGGCGAGTGTAAACGATCGGCGTGGCGGTGACCAGGAAAATGCCCTGGAAAATGATGCCGAAAATGCTCAATGTGACCAGGTTCAAGAGAATTGCCGGCAATGCGCCCAGCACGACCGCTGCGGCGACGGTGATGAAGAGTGCGCGCGCCCGGCGCTTGCTGGTGACGAAGCGCGTTGCTTCGGCGATGATCGCTCCAGCGCTGGGCGCCGCGACGATGATGATAATCCAGGCAAAAAAGCCAGCCACGCCACTGATCAGGCCGACGAGCAGGCTGGCCAAGAGCGAGAGGAAACCCGCCGTGACGAATCCCAGCACGTAATCATACCACTGGGCGGTTTCGAATAACTTTTGCTGGCCGCGCACACATTCCTTGCAGCGGTAGCCGGTCGGCGTGCGCACGGCGCACTTGGGGCAGATCGGTTTCTCACAGCGGTTGCAGCGCAGGGTGGTTTCGACAGCGGGATGGTTGGCGCAGTAGAGCGGCGAAGCGGTTTCTGTCATCTTGGCAGGCCTATGGTGGTTGCCGATTGCGCAACCATGGATGGATTCTGGTTCATGTGGGCGGTCAGGTTGCGATAGAAATAACCCGGGTCGCTAAAGCGGACGAATTTTGCGCCGTAATCACCGGCGCGAACCTCAACCCGGTCGTCCTCGGCCAGGCGGATGGGGGTCTGCCCGTCCACGCACAAGACGGCATTGCCATCCCCCTGTACGGTGATGCTGACCGACGAGCCTTCCGAGAGGACGACGCCGCGATCCACCGAGAGGTGCGGGGCGATCGGGACGAGGAGGATGTTGCGCAGTTCCGGAGGCAGGATCGGCCCCCCGGCTGCCAGGGCGTAGGCTGTCGAGCCGGTGGGAGTGGCTGCAATCAGGCCGTCGGCAACGTAGGCGGTCAGCAGGCGCCCGTCCACGCTGGCAGACAGGCGCAACGGGCGCACATATTCTCCGCGGCAGACCACGGCTTCGTTCAGCGCGTGCCAGTTCCCCAGGGATGTATTTTCCCGCCAGTGCTCGGCGCGGAGCATCATGCGATTCTCGATCCAGGACTCACCTATCAGGAGTAGGTCAAAGGTCGCGCGCCATTCATCGCGCTGGATCTGGATGAGAAAACCCAGACTCCCCAGGTTGACGCCCAAAATTGGCACGCCCCAGGGCGCACACAGATGGGCGGCGCGCAGCAACGTGCCATCCCCACCGACCGCGATCAGCAGGTCAAATTCAGCGCGCTGAACCCGTTCCCGCAGGCTGGCTTCGTCAAGTGTGCCGGAGAGGGCGGTCAGGCCGCGTTCTTGCAGGTGCGCGGCCATTGCAGCCGCCTCGTCAATCGCTTCCGCCATTTGGGGATGGGCAGCCACCACGATACGCTGGGGTATGAAAGGGCTTGAGGACATGATGAATATTATTATACCCTGTGCGCAGCGCCCTTCGACACCGTTCGTGCCGCGAACATCGGCGGCACGCCTGCCGTCTCGCCCCGGCGGGCCGGGTCTCTCGGCCCGAACGGGGTGCGAGACGGCAGGCTCAGGGCAGCGCCTACTCGGTAGGTTTCCATACCGGCCTGGCGGAGGCTCATTCATGCCGACGATAATCTTTGGTTACACACATTGCGGAAGCCACAACGAGCGCAACGGTGGGCTTCCTCATGCGAACGTCCCACGTTGGCGCGGTGCTCGTCGCGGCGTATATTGGCCAGCATGTCCAAGAGGCTCGCCTCGAGCGCGGGGGTGTAATCCACGGCGAAATCGCGGCCCGGATAATGGATGATGCCATACGGCGGACGTTTACCCAGCGTCTTATGAACCAGCAGGCAATAAGCGGCTAATTGGAAGATATGCGAATCGTATGGCGCATCCGGCGTCCGCCCGGATTTGACCTCAACGGGAATAATGCGCCCACCCTGCTCGACAAGATAATCCGGCTTGCCGGTCAGTCCCAGGTTGGGGTCATAGAGCGGCTTCTCGACCGCGCCCCAGTTGCGCGTGTCAGTGTAGATGACGCGTCCGCCGGGCAGGCCGGCGGCGCGGCGCTGGCGCGAGGAGAGCCAGAAAAGCACCAGGGCAAGAAGAATGAACGCAAGGGCAAGATAAAGCATATCAATTCACGTTGGCAGGTTGACACGTTGGCAGGTTGTAAAGTTGGAAGGTTGGCAAGTTGACATGTTGGCAGGTTTAAACGTTCAAACCTTATAACTTTCCAACCTTTAAACCTTCCAACCTTCCAACCTTCCAACGTTCAAACGATCTTCATCGTGCAGAACGCGGCCAGCAGTGCCAGCGCGGCCAGCAGTAGGATGAGCGCCAACGCCCGCGTAAACCCAGCGGCGAGGACACTCCGCCCGTGGGCGCGATGGAGTTCCGTCCCGGCGGTCAGCTCGGCCTGGTTCTCCGGTTCCCAGCCTTGCCTCCGGTACCACCAGGCGCGAGCGCAGTAGATGTACGAACCAATCTCAGAAGCGCGGATAGGGTGCATACTGCTCTTTGGATGGGAGATGAAACCTGCCTTGTATTATCAAGTTAACGGCATCAGAAATAACGCAGCGGCAAAGAATTATACCGGACAAACAAAACAGTCCTCGACCGTGACCAACCGTATCCCTTCATTCGCAGCCTGTTCCTGCACTGCGGGGGTAAAGCCAGATTTGGCAAACAAAAAGTACAGCGCGCTGTTCCAGCGGCCGGTTTCCAATAAGGTTTGCGCCTTGCTTTTCAGGTCCTCCAGAACATCGCTCCCCACCGCATTGGCAGACCACTTGCACTCCCCGACCAGGAGCACCTTCTCGTTATCGCTCGCGGCGACGACGTCCATCTCGCCGCTTTGATCCCACCAGGCGCCGATCCGCTCCGGCAGGAAGGGCAAACTTCCCTTACGCGCCAATCGTGCGATGTATGCTCTTGCAGCTTGCTCGAAAGCATAACCGACGAACTGGTCGAAGGTCGGACGCACGCGCTGCGCAAGAATCCCATCGGCCATACCCAAATCCAATGAACTCTGATAAGGGTGAACGTACCGAAACCAGAAACGCAGAAAAGGGTCGGCGATATGGTAGATGCCTTTTTTACTTTTTTCGGGCTGGCTTTCCGTGGCTGGCACACTGCGATAAACCAGACGCATCTGCTGGAGGAGATCCAGGTAGCGGGCGGTGACCGGGCTATCGCCGACACCGGCTCCCAGGGCGATCTCGTTCAGCCGGGTGCGTCCCTGGGCGATGGCGCGTAGAATGGAGAAGTAGTTGCGCGGCTCACGCAATTCCTCCAGGAGCAGCAGACGCGGTTCAGGGTAGAGCAACCCCTGCACGTCCAGGATGTGCCGCCGGATGTTGGCAAAAATATCCATCTGATCAGAGAAGGCTGTCAAATAGTAAGGCATGCCTCCCAGCACAGCCCAGGCTTCGATCTGTTGAGCAGGCGTGTAGTTGGGAAAGAAGGCCGGCACCGCCGGCAGTTCAAGGGATTCGAGCAGCAAACTTCCGCTTCGACGGCCATACAGAGGAGCGTTGTACCCCATCACCTCAGCTTCCATCATCCCAATGTAAGAGCCACACAGGATCAGGAGAACCTGCGAATTTCGCAGCGTTTCATCCCACACTTTTTGCAGAATGGAAGGGATTGCCTTATTCCCCCCAATCAGGCAGGTAAATTCATCCAGCACCACCACCGGGCGGCCGGGCAGTTCCACCAGCGCGCGCAAAGCGGCTTCCCAGGAAGGAAAGGTGAAGCCTTCGGGAACCTCGGTGTGGGTAAGACGATAGATTTCCTGTGAAAAAGTCGCTAGTTGATCGCGATCGGAACTGAGGGTGGCGATAAAGAAAATATGCGGCTTTCCTTCGCAAAATGCTCGCAGCAGTTCCGTTTTTCCGACCCGCCTGCGCCCGTAGAGGATGAACAGTTCTGCCCGCCCCGTTGCATAGAGGTTCTCCAATTGCGTCAATTCGGCTTCACGGTTGATGAACACGGCATTTCCTTTCGGCACTAATACAAATCGCGATTATTATAATCCAGATTTGTAAATTTGACAGTTCAACTTATTGGAGAGACGATACCATTGCCCACCGGATTAGAGCGCTCACTCCCTCGTCGGCGCCCAAATATTCTTCACCTGCGGCGCATCGTGGGCGGCGTGGCGGTGGAACCGGGTCAGTTCGAAGAGACTGGAGGAGGGCTTTATCCTTCCAGCGGGGGCATCAGATAACCCAAACCAGAACGGGTGACTATGTGCCTGGGTGAGTGCGGATCGTCTTCCACTTTCTGCCGCAGACGAGCGATGGTGACCCACAGGATTTCTTTATCCGAACGGTATTCCGGCCCCCAAACGCTTTCCAGGAGTTCTTCAGCGCTGAGGATCTTGCCAACATTGTGTGTGAACTGGAGCAGGAGGCGGTACTCTGTCGCTGAAAGGTAAATGGGGTGTTCAGCGCGCCAGACTTCGGCGCGGGCGAGATCAATCTTCAGATTGCCATGCGTGAAATAACGATCCTGTCCGGTTGAGGATACCTGGGCGCGGCGCAGGACAGCCCGCACGCGCGCCAGCAATTCCATGATCGAGAACGGCTTTAACAGGTAGTCATCCGCGCCGACATCCAGACCGTGGACGCGGTCTTGTTCCTCGCCCTTGGCCGTCAAGATGATGATCGGCACGTTAGAATATTGGCGGATGCTCTGACAGACCGAAAATCCATCCATCTGCGGCAGCATCACATCCAGCACGATCAAGTCCACTGGATTGACTGAAAACATCTCGATGGCCTCTTTCCCATTTTGAGCTGTGATGACCTCGTAGCCATCCGTACGCAGGTTGGCTTCCAGCAAACGAAGATAACGGGGTTCGTCATCAACGACCAAGATGCTAGTAGGCATGGCAACCTCCATATACAATTACTTGTTAGCCATTGGATGCTGGCGGACAGGCAAATCAATGCGGAAAGCTGTCCCTTTACCGGGCGCGGTCTCGACCGAAATCTGGCCGTTATGGGCCTGGACGATCTGCCGGCAAATGAAAAGTCCCAGCCCGGTGCCACGTTTACCAGATTGTGCGGTGACGCGATAGAAGCGCTCGAAGAGGAAAGGTAAATGCTCGGCGGCGATACCCGGCCCCCGGTCCGCGAATGTGACGGTAAGACGGTCGCCCAGATTACGTAAAGTGATGCTGATATTCGAATCGGGAGCGTATTTACGGGCATTTTCAAACAAATTCTCGAAGACCTGCGCCAGCCGGACGGTATCAGCCTGGATCGGGGGTGAAATCTCTAAATCCAAATCCACATGCAAGGATTTATTGCGCCCTTTGAGCCGCAAGACCACATCCCGGATGAGAGAATCCAGGCGCACAGGCTGAAAATCCATGTTCATCATGCCGCTGTATAAACGGGCCGAATCGAGGAATTTATCAACCAGCGTCATCACATGATCGGTTTCTTCGTCAATAGTGGTTAAAAATTCCCGCTGGGTCTCCGCGTCCCAGGTTGTATCTGACCGCAGCAATGAGGTGGCGTAGCCCTTGATAAAACCGAGAGGGGTATACAGATCATGAGAAACAGTGGACATAAAATCATCCTGCAATTGCGCCCGATGGCGGGCCTGTTCCAGTTGGGCAATATTCTCACGCAACAGGCGCCATTCAAGAATACGTGATACCTGGCTGGCAGCCAGCGCGGCCATTTGTATCTGGGCGGTTGTATATTCCGGCCCCCCAAAGCGGATGAAAATCAGGGCGCCGGTGCCTCTATACATCAAGAGCGGTAAGCCGAGCAAGTAAGGCATCGCGACGCGGTCTTCCGAAGCCTGGATGGTAGCTGAATCTTGCAGGATCTTCCCGGTTGAGATGACCTGGTTGGCAATGGTTTCGCCCCAGAAGGCATCTGCTTCTTCTTTTCTGCCCCGCCCAACAGCGCGTGCATACGCAACCTCTGGATTATCTTTCTGTTTATCCGTAAGATAGACAACCAGATTGTCGAAGACAAATTCTTTCCGCATGGTCAAGATCAGCGCATCCAGCGCCGCCTTCCAATCTTCCAGGGCGATGGTTTGGTTGATCGCGTCCAGATGGTTGAGGGTTTCTTTTTTCATGCGTCTGTTTCCTTGCGCAGCACCTACTCGGTAGATCAGGAAGATTTCCCGGCTGTCAGGAGCGTAAACCTGAAGGTCGAGCCTTTGCCTTCATCGGATTGTACATCCATCACGGAGCCGTGCGCATCCAGGATTTGCCGCACCAGCGCCAGGCCCAGTCCGGTGCCGCCATAACGCCGCGTGGGAGAACCATCCAACTGATGGAAAGGCTCAAATAATTCGTGCAGGCGGTCTTTGGGGATACCGATGCCGGTATCCGTCACCGAGACACTGATAAGCGAATCGGCCTCGCGCAGGATGGTGAGGCTCACCCGCCCGCCGGCGGGTGTGAACTTGATCGCATTGTCCATCAACTGGAGAATGACCCAGGAAATCTTCTCCTCATCTGCCTTGACAAGCGGCAGGTTCGGCTTGATTTCTGCATTAAGAGTGATTTTTTGGTCAAGCGCCTTCGGATTGGAATAATTGATGATATTGGCGGCAACTTTCATGAGATTCATGGGCGCCATGTGGAGGGTCATTTCACCGCGCGCAGCCTGCGAAAACAGGATCAGGTTATCCATCAAACTCGCCAGCCGTGTTGTCGCGCGCTGACTGACCTGGAGCGCTTTTTTCTGTTCTTCGTTCAACGGACCAAGCGATTCGTTCACCAGTAGTTCAATATAGCCTTTTACGTGGGTCAGCGGGGTGCGCAGTTCGTGTGAAATATTGGCAACGAAATTACTCTTTATTTGGTTGAGTTCTGAAAGCTTGCGTAAGGCAAGCTGCAGCTCGGCGGTACGTTCCTGGACGCGACGCTCAAGGTAACGATTGGCGTCTTCCAGGGCATTCCGAAGTTGGATGATCTGTTCTGTGATCGCCTGATCCAGGGTCGGGCGATCCATCAAGCCTAATTCGAGCAGCGTCTTACCCAGCAACCCGCTCTGGGTCTTATGCTGGTATGCCAGAGCCTTTTTTAGATCCTCCGCGCGAATATGACCCTGTTGAACCAGGTACTCGCCCAAGCGAGGCACTAAAATTTCAGGCGTCAGATGTGGTTGAGCCATTTTCACCTATCCTATCGCCAGATCCGTTCAGCATGGTTCACCGGGCGGTTGGCAAGCTCTCTTCGTCACGCTGGGCGACCGAGAACTGGATCAGATCATCAATCAGGCTGGCTAATTGTCCTATGGCAGGCTGGCTGGCCTGGAGCGCGCTTTTCTGTTCTTCATTCAGCCGGCCGAGTGATTCTGTGGCCAGCATCTCGATGTAACCCTGGATGTGGAGCAGCGGCGTGCGCAGCTCATGCGAGAGGTTGGCAATAAAATCAGCTTTTAATCGGTCGAGTTCGGAGAGTTTGCGCAGGGCTTCCTGCAATTCAACTGTGCGTTCCTGGACGTGACTCTCCAGATGATGGTAGGTATCCGCTAATCCTTGCCGCAACTGGAGGATCTGCTCGGTAATTGCCTGATTCAGGATTGGGCGGTCAATCATTTTCAATTCCATCAAGGCATCCCCAAGCAGGATGCCCCGGCCATTGTTGTGTTCCTCGCGCTGGTACGCCAGAGCCTGCTTCAGATTATCTGCGCGGACGTAGCCCTGCTGAACCAGGTACTCACCCAGGCGTGGCACCAGGATTTCAGGCGTCGGTGGTATTTGCTGCATGTCTTATCTATCCTAATGCCAAACTCATTACCCGTCAACCAGCGCAGCAACAAGATATTCCATCTACTCTTACAACAAACGCCCCAGCAGCGCATCCAATTCCTCGTTGGAGTAATAATGGATGGTCAGCGTGCCGCCTTTTCGTCCGGCGCGCAGCAAGACTTTCGTCCCCAAGCTGATGCGCAGGCGTTCTTCCAGCTCCATTACTTCCGGCGGCGGCGCGGGCTTTGGCGCTGAGGGTGGGCGTTCGCCGCTCAATTTGCGCACCAGTTCTTCCGTTTGGCGGACATTTAAATCCAGCGAGAGGATCGTGCGTAAGGCTGCCGCCTGCGCCTCCGGCGCAGGCAAGGCGAGCAAGGCACGCGCGTGCCCTGCGCTGATGCGCCCCTCAACCAGCGCATTCTTGACGACATCCGGCAGCTTGAGCAAACGCAGGGTATTGGTCACCGCCACGCGGCTTTTGGCAACGCGCTGGGCGATATCTTCGTGCGAGAGGCTGAAGTCCTCAGACAATTGCCGGTAAGCCTCGGCCTCCTCCAAGGGGCTTAAGTCGGCGCGTTGGACATTCTCGATCAGGGCCAGTTCCAGCCGCTGTTGGTCGGTGGCCGGGCGCACGATGACGGGTATACTGGAAAGCCCGGCGTGTTTTGCGGCTTCCAGGCGGCGCTTGCCGGCGATCAAGGTGTATTGGCCGCCCATCTCCATCGGAGTGACAATCAAAGGTTGCAAAACGCCATGTTCGCGGATCGAAGCGGTCAATTCTCCCAGTTCGTCTGTGTTCATATCCTGGCGCGGCTGGCGTGGATTGGGAGAAATCTGATTGACCGAAACGTAGCTGATTCCGCCCTCCGCAGGAATATTTTCCCCGCCGGGGATCAAGGCATCCAGTCCACGACCAAGTCCTGATTTTTGAGGCATATTACACCTTTATCTAGTCAAGTAACCCAAATACACGTGCGATTTCATCCAGCTTAACCTTCACATCAGTTGCGATCTCTTCAGGCCTCATTTGCTCCACAACTCGATAATACTCGTTCTTTTTCAAATCCACCTGCGTCTTTTGGAAGAATCTAGGCAAGATGGCTTTGCTGGCAGGAGTATTAGTTAGATAGTCATGTTTATCCAGGGGGTTGCGATAAACTTCGCCAGGCAACAACTCATCTCTGAGAAATGTATCACCCGCAGACGCAAATAATGGGCCATTCTGGGCCTCAACAAATCTAAAAAGAGTAGAAGGATGTATCAGATAATTCTCAGCCTCATAGCGCGTCCAGCGACCGATGGTTAGGCCTTCTGCAGTTACTTCACGGTCGGGTAGATTTCGATCGTCTCCGTCGAGTAACAAGTATCCTAGAATGCTGGGCTTTATTGCACGCAGGGCAAAGAAATGGGCGCGCGCTTCTCGGGGATGACTACCTTGATTGTTATGCCAAAAAGGTGTTTCAACAAAAAAACGATAAGCAGGGTGATGCAAAATTTTAGCCCAGGTACGCAGTAAATTGAAATCGGTTTCCCCCTCTAGGTAAAGCACGCCATTTGATAGTTCAGCTAAGAGAATATCCATTGCGGTAAGTCGCTTGAGCGCTTCGCGGACTTGGTCGCGTTCAGTGTCAGCTATTAGTAGATGTGGTTGGCGATAAAACGATAAGATTCTGTCAGGGCTTGTATCCTCGATTATTATCTCAGAATGGGTAGCTATAATTAGCTGGCATTTTCTTTCAGATGCGATGTTCTGTAATTGATTGTAAATTTGTCTCTGTAAAATAACATGCAAGTGTGCATCAGGCTCATCCAATAGTAGAATTGTGGCGGGTCGAGCGTAGAAGAAACCTAAAAGCAATAACACTTGATGGAAACCACTTCCAGCACTGGAAATATCTAAAATTGGCAGTCCATCTTTGCCTCTCCTTTGGGGAAGTCCTCGAATATATTCACAATTGATAAATGGTCTTCCCTCGTATTCGGGAGGCAATAACCGGTAACCGAAGATTTCCTCCACTCGAGAGCATAAATCTTCCCAATCGTTTTTATCTTCTTTTTGATAAACTTCCAGCAGTAAATTTCTTAAAATATCCCCCGGCTTGCCTTGCCCAATCAACAAGTCTTGATAAGGGTGATCATAGCGTGTTTCCTCGACGCCAATTCCAGAAAATGGTGGGACATGAACGACCGATAGGTTTAGAGCAGCCGACGGAATATTGTCTATTTGCGTTACTGGTGGTTTTACATAAATCAACTCACTGTTTTGGTAATGAAATTCAAAAGTTAATTTCCAGGGGTTATCGTTCTCTCCCCGTCCACAGAGTGTAATTTCCAAAATGCGTGGCTGACCTAGCCGTTGACCTTCATTCAGCTCATCTCGTTTAAGCGCAGTCGACGCATTAGTCCACAATTGTTTCAACTCACGAAGTGGTATTGCCGTAAAATCTTTCCTTGTTATTGGCACTCCAGTTCGTTGCCTCCCTTTTGCTGTTGTGTTAGGTCCTCTCACGGCCTTCCACTTTTGAAGGGCCATATTCCAAACAGCAATGGCTTGCAAAAGAGTTGTTTTCCCCGAATTATTCGGACCAGCGAGAACAACGTGTTGGCCAAGGTCAAATTTTTGGTTTTCAAACAACTTATAGCTTTTAACCTGCACTTGTGTAATCATATTTAGCCTTCAACTTCCGATACACTAATCCCATCACCAACCAACACTTCGCGGGCCAGCGACTCGTAGGCTTTCGCGGCGCTCGACCCGGGCGCGTAGGCTGTGATCGGCAGCCCGTAAGACGGCGCTTCCGCCAGGCGGATGCTGCGCGGGATGATTGACTCGAAGACCTGCTCAGAAAAGTGCTTGCGCACCTCCGCCACCACATCCGCTGAGAGATTCGTCCGGCCGTCAAACATGGTCAGCACCACGCCGCGCACCTTCAAGCCGGGGAAGAGCGCTGCACGGACGCGCTGGAGAGTGTGGGTCAATTCACCCAGCCCTTCCAGGGCCAGGTACTCGCATTGCACGGGGATGATTACGCCGTCTAGTGCGGCGAGCAGGCCATTGACGGTCAGGAGTCCGAGCGAGGGTGGGCAATCGATCAAGATGTAATCGTACTTCTCGATTATAGGCGCAAGTGCATTCTTTAGCCGGCTCTCACGTCCCAGTTCGCTGACCAGTTCTATTTCCGCGCCGGCCAAATTGGGTGAGGAGGGCAGGAGCGACAGTTTCAAACGTGGATTGTGCAAGAGGTGTGCTGAGGCTGGCTCGCCGTCCAGCAGGACCGCGTAGGCGCCGCCTTTGACTGACCGTTTGTCAACTCCCAGGCAGGAGCTGGCATTGGCCTGGGGGTCAATATCCACGATCAAGACACGCTGACCGAGGCTGGCCAGGTAGGCGCCCAGGTTGATGGCGGTGGTCGTCTTCCCTACGCCGCCTTTCTGGTTGGCTAATGTGTAAACGCGTCCCACTAAAATACCTCCACCAGGCAGGTCTGGATTTCCTCTTGGGTCGGGATGCCTTCCAGCCCAGGCCGCGTGACCGAATAAGATGCCAATCGTGTCGCGAAGCGGGCTGCCTCCCACGGATCACGCGTGGTGTACATGCGGAAGAAAAAGGTAGCGGCGAAAATGTCCCCCGCGCCGGTCGCATCCACCTCGGGCATGGCCGGGGCGCGGAAACGGCGCGAGTCCCCGTTCCAGTACAGGCGTGCCCCGGCTGGTCCTTCTGTCACCGCCAGCACGCGGCAGGTAAGCGCCATCGCCTCGATCTGGTCCTCATCGCCTCCCACGTCTTCGCTGCTGATCACCGCCGCAGCAGCCTTCGAGAGAGCCGTCTGCGCTTCTGGCCAGGCGCAAGGTATCACACGCCCGTCACCATCCCAGGTGCGCAGCCAGCCCTGCGGGGTCAAGCCCAGCAAAGCCGGCGAGAAACCCTCCCCAAGCAGCGGACTGACCTCTTGGGCGATCGGGCCGAGGTGCAAGATCGGCGCGCGTCGCCATTCTGGCGGCACATGCTCAAGGTCAATGGGGGCTGCGATTTGATGGATGTATTGGATTCTACCCCCCGGTATGTATACATTCTCGAAGGTGGTGGTATGCGGGCTGGGGAGAGCGAAGAGGGTTATCCCGTCCGTCCCGGCCAGTGGACCCAGAGGCAGCTCACCCCCCCAGGCCGTGACCACACCCACGCGTAGACCCAGGGCACGCGCCGTCAAGGCAGAATAAGCAGCCGTACCACCCAATCGTGAACCTTTGGGGGTTAAATCTTGTGAAAGGTGGCCGATGACAAGGTAATCCACCGCTTCGGTCGGAACCAGATTGAGCATGGATAAATTATACCTGAGGAGGGGGAAGGAAAAAGTGAAAAGTGAAACGTAAAGAGGAACCCGTTTTCTCGAAGAAAACGGGTTCCTGGCGAACCTTATTGCTTTTTGCTTATTCCTTCGGAAGGATGGTAACCTTGCGCAGCGGGTCTTCGCCGATGCTCCGCGTGGTCACCTCGGGGTGGTCTCGCAATTCCAGGTGGAGGATGCGCCGGTCGCCAGCCGACATGGGTTCCAGCACCTGCCGCCGGCCGGTTTTAACCGCCTGGTCGGCCATCTGGCGGGCCATCTTGCGCAACTGGACTTCGCGTCGCGTGCGGTAACCTTCCACGTCCACGACGATCTGCACCCAATGCGCCAGTTGTTTGCTGACGATCAGGTTGACGATATATTGCAGAGCGTTCAGGATTTCTGCGCGACGGCCGATCAGGATGCTCAAGTCGTCGCCGTGGATGTTCACGTAGACTGGCCGCTGGCCTTCCTCATCCGGCTCGCCATAGCGGGTCGTGAGTTGCGCCTCGATTTTCATTTTCTCCAGAAGCTCGCCAACCGTCTTCTCGGAAATGCTGAGTAGTTCATCCGTCCCAGCCGAGGCGGTCGGGATAGGTTCAGGTGCAGGAGCTGGCTGACCCGCCGCAGGTGCAGGCGTTGGCTGGCCTGCCGCAGGTTCAGAAGTCTCCGCTCCTTTAATCGTCAGGCGGACGCGTACCTGGCGGCCGCCAAGACCAAAGAGGCCGCGACTGCCCTCATCCAATACTTCCACGTCTACAGCTTCGCGAGGCAGGCCCAGGTCGGCCAGTCCTTGGGCGAGCGCCTCTTCGACCGTCGGTGCAATGATTTCCAGCGTGGTTCGTTCGTTCATTTCGACTTAACAACCCCTTTCATGCTTGCGGGGAGTAAATTCCGCCAGTCCACTTTACCCATCAAGGCATATTGCAAAATGCCAGCCAGGTTGCTGGCAATAAAGTAGATCGAAAGACCAGAGGCGAAGGTCAGCGCGAAGTAACCCAGCAGGAAGGGCATATAAATAACCATCATTTTACCCATCATCGCGCTTTGGTCGCCAGGGTTGGCCGGGGGCGGCATGGTCAGTTTGCTCTGGAGGTAGGTTGTCAGCGCGACGATGATCGCCAGCAAGGGCAGCCCAAAATCGCCCAGGAAAGGCAGGAAGATGCGTTCCGGTTGGCCCAGGTTCATCCACAGAAAGCGGCTGTTCAGCGGAAGCAGGGCCGTGGCGTCTAAGATCGAGTAGACACTGCGAGTAAGGGTGAGCAACTGCAATGGAGAAGCTGCCAGGGCAAGCGTAATGCTTTGATACAGGCCAAAAATGATCGGTATCTGGATGAAGGTTGGCAGGCATGAACCAAAGGGGCTGACGCCAAGCTCCTTGTAAAGCTTCATCTGCTCCTGGGCCAGTTTTTCCTTATCACCCTTGTGTTTCTTCTGCATATCCTGCCATTTCTTGGATTTCTGCATTTCTTGCATCGCCTGGCTGCTCTTGATTTGCTGCGCGGTGAGCGGATGAGTTACCAGGCGGATCAAAAGGGTGAAGAGGATAATCGCCAAGCCGAAATTACCGCCGAAGATCTGATAGATCCAGAGCAGGACGTTCGTTAGAGGGGTGACAATCAGGGTATCCCACATGTTATCTTTTCCGTTTCTATATTATTATTTGACCGGTGTGAAAGCCCACTTCTGGGTACCGGTTTGGTCCAAAGCAACCAGCAAGGATTGGCCTTCGACTGGCGCGACCAGGATCAGGTCCCCGCCCGCGACCGGCGGTCCGTATAACATACCGCCGATGGTTTGTGTCCAGACATTTTTGCCATGTGCATCCACAGCAAATAAATCGCCTGATTCAGTTCCAAAGACGAGGATGTCGCCAACGATCAGCGGAGCGCCCAGAATGGGACCGTTAGGTTGCAGACTCCAGTCTTTCACACCGGTGGAAGCGTTCAAAGCATAGATATTTCCCTGCGCGTCGCCGAAGTATAGGTCACCGGCTTTGAGCGCCCCCGTGGACCAGACAAGATTATCCGCGGCGAACTTCCAGCGCTGCCCGCCATTCGCGGTCTCCAGTGCGAAAGTATCGCCGCCAAAGGTGCTGACGTAAAGCAGCCCATCACCGCCCATGAGCGGCGGGTTGAGGATGGCGCCGCCCAACGACTTTTTCCAGATTATCTTGCTGGCATGGGGCTCCAGGGCGTAAAGGGTGTGGTCAAGGGAGCCTAAATAGATCCGCTGGCCATCGGTTACCGGCGCGGACCAGAGAGCCTGACGGGCTTCGAACTTCCACTGTAACTGGCCTCTAAGGTTTAGCACGTAAAGGTTGTAATCCGCATTGGGCGCATAGATCAGGTCATTGGCGACCAGTACGCTGCCGATCCAACGGTCACGCGCGGCCTCGAACTGCCAGTTGACCTGACCATTCTGCGGTTTCAGGCTGTAAAGGATATGGTCGTATCCGCCGACGATCAACTGACCATCCGGGGTCAGAACCGGCGCGGCAAAGAAAGATTTCTTGGCATCCGCTTTCTCTGGAAAGCGCCAGACTTCACTGCCGTCTTCCAGGCTGACTGCGTAAATATGAGTCGCCGAGGCAATATAAGCCGTCTCGCCATCCGTGACGACGCCGGGCCAGGAGGAGGGCGTCAGGCCTTTGGCGCAGCCAGCCAGAAGCAAGCTGGAGACAAGCAGAACCAGGATAAGAACAAAGGTTTTTGTTTTCATGGAGGAAAGTCAATCTCCTGATGGAATGGGGTCGTAACCCCCGGGGTTGAACGGGTTACAGCGCAGGATGCGCCAGGCAGCCATAAGGCCACCCTTCAGTAGCCCGTGTTTATAAACTGCCTGATACCCGTAATGCGAACATGAGGGGTAAAAACGGCAAGTGTTGGCCGGTAAACCGCGTGAGATGGTCATCTGGTACAGGCGGATGAAAGCCAACAAGGCCAGACGCGGCCAGTTACGCGGCGAGCGCGGCAGGTCACGCAAGCGCGACTCGTTCGGGTAATCACGGGGCAGATAAACTTCAATCGTCATGAGTGGGTGACAAAAGTCCGGCGCGGTTCAAGAGTGCAGACAAGGCTTCCTGGGTTCGGTTCAGGTTGGCGAAGGGCAGTGGCTGACGAGCGATCAGCAATAAATCGAACCCGGGGAGGATCTTCATGACCATATTTTGCAGCGCGGCCCTGAGCAGGCGCTTGGCCCGGTTACGGCGGACTGCATTCCCGACCCTGCGGCCGGCCGCCACACCGACTCGTATTCCCGGTGCGTCAGAGGCCAGGACAAACAAGACGAAGAGTGGGTGGGCATAAGACTTGCCGGAACGCCACACCCCCTGGAAGTCGGCCGCGCGGGTCAGGCGAAAGCGACGCTTCACGCGTGCCTCGAGTTCTCCCTGACTTTAGCTGCGATCCTGAACGCCATCGAGAGGCCTTCGGCAGTGCATCTACTTTCACCACGCTGAACGCCTTCTACCACCTGACTCGCTTGACGTGGTTGTGGCTGCGGACTGCCAGCCTGGAGCGGCCCTTCAGCCGCCGGCGCTTGAGCACCTGGCGTCCATCTGCGCTGGACATGCGCTGGCGAAAGCCGTGCACGCGCACGCGCCGCCTGATTTTTGGTTGATAAGTACGTTTGGGTGACATTCAATTTCCTTTAACAAGACATTAGTAGGGCGGGTTTCTTACCCGCCGTTTCTCCTACTACCGGCAGGTTTGGAAACCTGCCCTACGGATAACAATCATTGTCACCAGCAGGATTGCTGCTGGGTTTCCAGACTGGCAGGCTATTATACCGTAACGTATGGGATTGGTCAAAGGCGGTTTTGTAGACCTGACATGTCTCACCCGCGCCGTGATTAACCGAAACGATTGCGAGGAAACGGGACTCCGAACGCAAGGCTTTCGCGGAGACAGGTCTTAGCCAGTCTTATCCAGTTTCATCGTCATCAAGGTCAACCAACGGCTGTATCTCCTGTTATTCCCGCGCAATTCCTGCCAGACGCTTCGCGTTCTCATCTTGTTCCAAACTTTGCCTGTCACGCAAATTCAAGGAAGTGAGGTGGCGCGAAAAGCAGACGCTTCCGCATCGGTTCAGGGGATTGCGTCTCGCAAAGAACGCGCAATCGTTTCATCCTTGCCGCAGATTCAAGCAGGAAGAAAGGTTCTTTCAAGGGACCGATCTCCTTTGTCCATGCTGGCGCGGTTTGATTGTTGCGTAGGGCAAACAGTTCAACAAGCGCGGCACTCACGACCAACAATCCTGGATCATTGGTGGATGGACGCGGCAGGTTGCTCCAGGCAACTTTATCACGCATCAAATCCTGCACCATGCTTCGTAACTTGAGGTGATCGCGTTCGAGCGCGGCTCGGGCAAGTTGTTCAATCTGTTCCATGCATGGACTCCCATAAATCCCAAAAAGCATACTGTGCGGTCAATTCATCGCCTTTTACCAGAAATGGTTCGAGACTTTGCCATACTTCGTCGCGTTTGCGTTCGCGCCCGATTTCCTCCAATAAGCGCCGCGCATCCGATATGTCAATGTCATCGCGCCACGCGGAAAGTTTCATGGCGAGCGATTTGCCCCTCGACGTCGCGTCCCAGCAATTGCTCGTCAAGGACGATCATCAGGCAGGCTCTAATTTTGGGAGCGCTTTGAGGAACTGACGAGAAATTAACTGGATGGCTTCAATCACAGCCTCACGCGAAACTTTGCCGCGATAGCCCGCTACAATGGCATCTATTGTTTCGCCTGCCGCTAATCGGTCAAGTGTTCCTGTGATCTCGATCCGTGTATATTTAAGAGTGGGACGACCGCCGCATACCCCAGGTGCGCGCGCCACATACTTTCCGAGCGGGTAGTATTGATATGGCTCTTTTCCAATGTTTTCAGTAATCAACTGTTTCATTTTTTGCTCTCTCTTTCAGACTTTCGTTGATTATAAAAACGTCTCTCGATTCATGCAAGTGTTCTAATCCACCGTCAGCGTCTTGGACAAATTCCTTGGGAAATCGGGATCAAACCCACGCATCACGCTCATGTGATACGAGAGCAACTGCAACGGCAGGACTCCCAGCAACGCGCTGATCTGCGCGTCTGACTTGGGGATGACGACCAGGTCATCGCCGTTGGCGCGCAGGCGGGCATCCTCTTCACCGATGGTGATCGTCCGTGCGCCGCGCACTTTCACTTCGTTGATCCCGCTGATGATGAGCGGCACATCGTTCGGTCCCGCGACAAAGACAATCGGGAAGCCCTTACTCACCGCGGAGAGCGGTCCATGTTTGAATTCGGTCGAGAGCATGCCTTCGCAATGCGCGTACGTGATCTCCTTCAACTTCAATGCGCCTTCGAGTGCGATGGGGTAGGTCGCGCCGTAGCCGAGACAGTACATATCGTTCCACTCGTTGATGTCTTTCGCAATTGCTTCGATCTGCGGTCCGACCATCTCAATGGTCTGTTCCATTAAATCGGGGATACTGTCAAGCGCACGCCGCCCTGAGCTGGTGGTCGAGCGTTGTCTTGAGCCTGTCGAAGGGTAGCCGCCGTTGGTCGAGTGGGCGAAGCCCGTATCGAGACCAGGCGGCGTATCGAGACCCGCCATCCGATACGCCAGATACAAAAACGTCACGACCTGATTGGTAAATGTCTTCGTGGCAGGCACGCTGATTTCGTAGCCGCAGCACAAGGGTAGACAGAACGAAGTCGCCTTCGTCAGCGTCGAGCCGACGACGTTCGCCAATCCATAACAAGCCATGCCGCGCTTCTCGGCGGCTTCCAACGCGTTGAGCACATCCTTGGTCTCGCCCGATTGGCTGACGAAAATCCCCACGTCTTCATATCCAACCGCGGGCGCGTATTGCGCGATGAACTGCGGCGCAAGCACGGGGATCGCGGCGCGTCCCGCCAGTTGCGCGATGTACACCGAGCCGACCGACGCGGCGTGATAACTCGTCCCGCAGCCGATGAGATACAGATGACGCGCGCTCTTCATCTTTTCGACCAACAGCTGCACATCGGGACTGCCATCCAATAAATGGATTAACTCACGGGCGACTTGTGCCTGCTCGTGGATTTCTTTCAACATAAAATGCGGATACCCGCCCTTCTGCACCGTATCCATCGACTCCGTAACTGTTTCTGGCATTCGTTGAATTATTTTTCCATCTTTGACAGAGCGCACTTCCACACGGTCTGCCCACAACGTGACGATCTCCCCATCTTGCGGGCGGATCACGTTGCGAGTGAGTGGCAGAATCGAAGGCAGGTCAGACGAGAGACAAGTGAAGCCATCGCCGATCCCGATCACCATGCCCGAGCCTTTTTTGAACGCGTATAACTTGTCGTCATTCGCGCGCCCGATGACGAAAGCATAATCGCCCTGCAGGTCGCCATACGCTAAACGGATCGCGTCAATGAATTCGTATCCGCGCTTGATATATCTTTCCACCGCATGGACACAAGTCTCGCCATCATTCTGCGAACGCACGGTCATGCCCTCAGCGATGAATTCCTTGCGCAACTCGACATTATTCACCACGTTACCATTATGCGCGCCGACCATATCGCCATTCGAATCCAAATGCGGCTGTGAGTTGACCTGCGATGGCTCACCAAACGTCGCCCACCGGAGTTGGGTCATGCCGCGCGAGCCGGTCATTTCGGCGAAGTTGTATCTGGCGGCCACATCTTCCACCTTGCCGACATCTTTACGTAAATCAATCTTGCTGCCGGAAATAGTCGCCGCGCCGACCGAGTCATAGCCGCGGTAGGTTAATCGTCTGGCCGCGTCGATAAGGATCGGGCCGAGGGGTTGTTCATCTTGGGTCACAATGCCGAAGATGCCGCACATATCTATATATACAACTTTTCCGGGTCAATCTCATCGCGCAGCAGGCGCAATTCCTCCGCGCTGGGCGGGGCATTGGCGCCGACTTTATCGGGGATGACCAGCTCGAATCCGGTATTGGCGACCACTTCCTCCACCGTCACGCCGGGGTGCAGCGACTTGAGCCTCATGCGGCAGGATTCGGGATGGTAATCCATCAGCGCCAGGGTGGAGACGACGGCAATCGGGCCGGTGCCGGGCGGAAGTCCGGCTGCTACACGCGCCCCGGGCCCGGTCAGGAAGCCGGGCGTGGTCAGGAAGTCCACCTTTGGCACGAAGCGACGGGCATCATGCTGCATGATGGCAATCGTCTGCCAGCAGTGGCTGCCAACGTCGTTGCCCCCGCCGGAGCCGGGCAGGCGCACCTTGGGGTGGTCGTGCTCTCCGATGGTGACGCTGTTCAGGTTGCCGTAGGGGTCAATCTGCGCCCCGCCGAGGAAACCGTAGTCAATGAAGCCGCGCTGGGCGGTCTCCATTGTGTCGCAAATTCCCAGGGCGGAAATGCCCTTGTGGAAGGTGCGCGCCTCGCCGACGGCGCGCGGCAATTCCTCCAGGATCGCGCCCGTCCCGCCGAACTCAAAAACGGGGACGAGATTGGGCGCGGTGGTCTTGGAGGCCAGCATGGCGGCCAGCATCGGGATGCCGGTGCCGATGAAACAGGTTGTGCCATCTTCGAAAAGGCGGGCAGCCACGCAGATCATCAATTCAGTTTTGGAATAAGTTTGCTCAGTCATAGTTCCTCACAATGGAACCGCCGAGAGCGCTGAGTACGCAGAGTTTTATTTTTGTTTTTGTATTTCTCCGCGCTCTCCGCGTGCTCTGCGGTTAATTCATTCTCTTTTCTCCCGCAGTTCGACAGCCTGTTGCAGGCGTTCATCGCCGATAAGTTTCAAGTACTCGGCGTGGTTCTTGAGGCCATAGACGTATTTGTCGAGATATTCTTTCGCGCCTTCGGCGGTTTTGCTCATCTCGACCCATTCCTTGATGCCGGGTTCGTCGCGGCCGTACATGTAGGCCATCTCGCCCGGGTACGAGCCGTACGGGGCGTGAACGACCGCGTCCACCAGGTAATAGGGGATGACGGTGCGGTCGGGATATTTGCGGATCTCCTCGGTCGGGATGATCTCCTCGGCGCTGATGATCAGCCGCTTGCAGGCGCGCGACATTTCCAGGGCAAAGCCGCTGATGCCCTCGATCTGGCAATTGCCATGTTTATCCGCGCGATGTACATGGATGAGGGCCACATCCAGGACGAGGGCCGGCAGCAGGGCAACTTTGGTGCCAGTGAAGGGGTCCTCGACAACTTTGGCGGCGCTGTATTTCAGCATGTCGGTGCCGAGCATGGAGCGCGTCGGCAGGAATGGCACGCCCATGGCGGCCGCCTTCATGCGCCACGAAATCGAGCCGTTCGACCATTCGACGCAGGTCTCCACCTGGCCGGATTCCACTGCGCGGCGCAGTGCTGCAGTCGTGCCGTAAACTTCCAGCCCGATGTAGGTAATGTCCAGTTTCTTGATGATGCCGGCGGCCAGCCACAGATCCAGTTCTAGCACGCCCTGCCCACAGACGCGCAGGTTTTTCCTGCCCTGGCGCACGACTTCACGCGCCAGCGACATCGGGCAGCGCACCGTGCCATACAATTCGGTGCCGATGTAGCAGCCATCGTAGACGAACTGGCGGATGGCCTCCTGTTCAGTCATGCGCTTGTCCACCAATTTGCGCGTTTTCTTGGTGCGGTTCCACTCGCGGAATTCGTCCAAATCGAATGGTTGGATCAATTCCCCGATTCCGGATTCAAGTACTTGCATGGTGCCTCCTGGAAATTTACGATTTACGATTGAGGATTTACGATCGTCTGGTTTACTATTCTACATCAAGTTGGTTCTTAATGGGCTCTCTGGAATTTGCCGTGATAAACTGCCAAGTGTAGTGCGAAATTAATTTCGCATTACCTTGTACCGCCGAATATGGGGGTGGCTCACGGCGATTCCTAATGAACCTCTTAATGGTTCGGTAGGGCGGGTTTCTTACCTGCCTTCTGGCGGCAGGTATGGAAACCTGCCCTACCAATTGTCAATCGGGTGCGACGCGCTGGCCTGTTATTTGTTCAGCCAGGCCTCCATGGTCTCACGGTGTTCATTGTAATGCCAGTTTGTATTGGCGGCCACACCGAGCCAGAGCGGAGCCATCGGCCAGGTGTCAGTGTATTTGGTTTGCAACTGTTCCTCGCTCAGGCTTTCGGCCAGGGCGAGGGAATCGCGGTACGACTGGTGGAATTCATCCAGCACTTCGGCCAACGGCTTGTCCTTGAACTGGGCATGCGTTTCGGCGTTCATGCGCTCCACGTCCCAGAGCAGCGGCACGTCGGGGGCTTCGCCGCGCAGGTGGCTGCTGGTCCAGTGGATCATGCGCCGTTCCCAAGCTGAGATGTGCCCCAGCACGTCTTTGACCGTCCACCCGCCGGAGGCGCCGGGCTGGAGCATCTGGTCGGGCGTCAGGCGGGCGAGAGTCTCTTCCAGGAGGTCGCGCTCGGCGCGGATTTGGACGAGGAGTTTGTTCTTGCCGTCATATTCGATATGGTTGCTCATGCCTTTTCTCCGTACCGTTCCAAAATCCATAAACAAGCCAACTTGGTCGCTCCAAGTTCGTGATAAAACCGATTATTCAACTCGCTCGATTTTACTGCCGATAAATGCTGTGTGCTCATACCAATGCTGGCCGCAAAGGTCTTTTGAGAAATGCCCTTTTCTTTGAGCTGTGCGAGCAGCGATTCAAGCGTTGTACTTTGGAGAAATTCAGTTACATCTTCCAATTTTCTAACATCATCTAATTTCTTTGCTATCTTTTCGACAAAACTATCGGGAGCATTTAGGAAGGTTGCCGCTAAAGCCGCGCAATGGTGACAGTACCCGCCTTTGCCGATGTAACAGCTACAAGCAGATTTGGTTGTTAAATCTGTGGCTTGAATGGAAACGGTGTAAGTACCATGATTGCCGACAACTTGTGCTGTAATCTTAGCGCCAATGCGGACACGATTGAAGAACTTCCCAATATACCCCTTCGCTTTATCGCCCGGTTTTGATGACCAGTTTTTCAGAATGGCTTGATTTAGCACATCAATCTCTGAAGTGGACAATGGTTTATCCTCCAAAAAGCCTGAATTATAAATAGCCGCCAACGGCATGGCTTCAGCCGCTCGCCGAGGCGAGTCGGCCGGTAGGGTCAGGGGATGACGCCTGGATTTAGGTGTGGCAGACCCGTTGCTCTCCATTTCTTCTGAGAGTGCC
>JASEHI010000079.1 GCA_030018695.1 Anaerolineales bacterium | reverse complement strand
TGACCTTGCTACCAATTGTCACGGCCTGGATTGCCATTCTGGTCATCACCGATAACTGTACTCGGCAGTGTTTAGGATTACCGCTCTTCGTAGCAGGCTCGCATGTTACTGCCGAGATGGTAGTAGCGGCCTTGCGGGTCTTGTTACCAGCCAATTTGCAGTTCCTGATTTCCGATCGTGGCATACACTTTACTGCTGATGTATTTCAACAGTTAGCCAAAGATGCCGAGTTTGTCCACGTTGTCATCGCTCGTCATCGCCCACAGTCGAATGGAATTGCGGAGCGTTTTGTCCGTACCCTCAAGGAGTGGTTGGCTGACAAAGCCTGGCAATCGGATAAGGAATTATCGGAACTTCTGCGCCTGTTTCTGCTGGAATACAACGATCGGCCACATCAGGGATTACCCATTCCGGGATTGTCTCCCAATGAATTTGCCAAGCGCATCTGGCTTATGTAACTGGTAGTGTTCAAGCTTTCTCTGACGAATACAGAATCTTGCGAATATCTATTTTTTTAGGGGAATCGCCAAGAGTAAAACCAATAAATTTGATCAAGCTATTATAGCTTTTGACAAGGTTATTGAAATCAACCCTGAATTTTCAACCGCTTATTTCAATCGCGGGTCAGCTTATCTTTTTTTGGGAGAAAATGAGCGCGCCATTCAAGATTTCGACAAAGCCATCGAAATTAATCCTCAATTCGCAGAGGCTTACCTAAGTCGCGGAGAAGCCAATAGGGTCCTCGAAGAATATGAGCGCGCAATCCAAGATTACAACAAAGCTATCGAGATTGATCCTCAATGGACAGTAATTTACGTTGGCCGCGGAAATGCCTACAGCGCTCTAGGAGAATATGAAAATGCCATTCAAGATTTCGATAAGGCATTAGAGATTGATCCCGAAAACGCGTTTGCGTACCTAAATCGCGGTTCGACTTATTTGGTATTAGAAGAATATGAGCGCGCCATTCAAGATTTCGATAAAGCCATTGAATTTGACAGCCAACATATCCAACGTGCGCGATCTTATCTTAATCGCGGTTTAGCTTATGATTACCTGGGGCAATTCGAGCGCGCCATTCAAGATTATGATAAGGCTATAGAATTTGATCCCCAAAATGCATTAATTTACTTCCGCCGTGGTGCGATTTATGGATTGTTGGGAGAATATGAGCGTGCAATTCAGGATTTTGACATCGCAATAGAGCTTGACCCTCAAGATGCAACGGCTTACATCAGCCGCGGCGTAGCTTATTATGATTTAGGAGAATTCGAGCGTTCTATTCAAGATTGCGATAGGGCAATAGAACTTACTCCCCAAGATTCAGATGCTTATTGGTATCGCGGACGTGCCTATTATTTTCTGGAAGAAAACGAGCAGGCGATTCAAGATTTCAACAAGGTAATAGAACTTAATCCTCAAGATTCAGAGGCTTACCTTTATCGCGGCTTTGCTTATGATAGTCTAGGAAAATTTGAGCTCTCAATTCAAGATTACAGCAAGGTAATTGAACTTAATCCCCATGATGCAGATGCTTACTTCAATCGTGGACTTGCCTACGGAATGTCAGGACAATATGAACGCGCAATTCAAGATTTTGATAGAGCAATTGAGATTGACCCACAAAACGGAGAAGCTTATTATGGGCGCGGTCTGACCTACCAGATACTTGGCAAAACAGCGGAAGCCGAAGCTGATTTTGATAAGTATGAAGAACTCACTGGAAAAAGACCATAGAAAGTTGCTTTGGACTATCTTTTCATCAGTATTGTCGCGTATCTAGATGGCTTGTCCCCTATGGGAGGTGGCAGGCGAAGGTCCAGACGCTACGGGAGCTGCAGTCCTCGAGCGGGGAGGAGCAGCGCCCGTTCTTTGGGCGGACGCTGTGTAGAGTTTATCGAGACATCGGGTCCCTGCCTGTCCCGCGTTCTGGGCGGGGCGGGCGCGGGCGGTTGTCGAGCTTGTCGAGACATCGAGGGTCTGACGGGGAGGAACTCGCCGTTTGATGCTCGCGAGGCGGAGAGGCAGGCGCCGTGGTGAGCCTGTCGAACCATCGAGGGGTTGTTTGAGGGTCTGCTGGCGGAGGCCTTTCGTGGCTGAACCGTCCCGCAGGTTCGTCCGCTGAACGTTGTGGATTTGAGAGAACCAAGTATCCTGTGGAGGTAAGAATGAAACAAGCCATCATGATTGAACCGGGAAGAATCGAGTTTCACGAAGTTCCCGTTCCGGAGATAAAAAACGATCAGGTTTTAATCGCGATTAAGCGAATCGGTATCTGCGGGTCTGATATTCATGTATTTCATGGCCTCCACCCTTATACCCATTACCCTGTTGTCCAGGGCCATGAAATTTCTGGTCTGATCGAGAAAGTTGGAGTCAAGGTGGCAGGTCTGAAACCGGGAGATATGGTTACTGTTATGCCTCAAGTGGTATGTGGAGTCTGCTTGCCTTGCCGGACAGGAAATTATCATATCTGTGATCATTTGAAAGTTATGGGGTTCCAGACCGGAGGAGCTGCCCAGGAATATTTCCCTGTAGATGTGGATCATGTTGTGCGCCTGCCTGATGGTTTCTCTTTGGACCAAGCAGCCATGATCGAACCAATTGCTGTTGCTGTTCATGCTGTTAACCGGGTCGGGAATTTATCTGCAAATGGGGTTCTTGTTCTGGGAGCCGGAACGATAGGTAACCTTGTGGCACAAACAGCCCGGGCTCTGGGAGCTACAAAGCAATTGATCACCGATATCAACAATTACAAGTTGGATAAAGCAAGAGAGTGTGGATTGGAAAATGTCTGTAATCCTCAGAGGGAAAACCTTGGGGACAGGATTATTGAGATCTTCGGTCCGGATAAGATGGATGTCATCTTTGAATGTGTTGGTTCACAAGAGACCATTACTCAAGCGGTTGAGAACGCTCGGAAGGGTACAGACATTGTTGTTGTGGGTGTGTTTGGCAAGAATCCAGAGGTAAATTTAGGCTTTGTCCAAGATCGAGAACTACGTTTGCTTGGCACTCTGATGTATCAAAAAGGAGACTATGAAACTGCTATCAAACTTGTGGCACAAAAGTTAATCAACCTTAGCCCTTTGGTAACACATCGATTTGCGTTTGGTGACTATCCTGAAGCTTACCGGTTGATCGAAGAATCACATGGAGATTACATGAAAGTGATGATAGAGATCTAAACGATCATGACAGGATTTTGGTTCAGATATTTGCGCAGTACTCTGTAGAACTATGCGTCCGATTCCAGTTGGCAGGTTCCCTGCAACTCCCGGTCATGTGTGTTCAGGTGCGTACCCTTCGGGTATGATATCGCACGATGTTTGACGGGACAAATCGCCCCAATGGCATGTCTCCGCTTAAACGGATTCGTTTGTCCGTGTGGGGCGACGCACATCTTGCGGGCTCGGGCGTGGTGGCGCGGGCGGTTGTCGAGCTTGTCGAGAAATCGAGGGTCTGCCTGTCCCGCGTCCTTTGCGGGGCGTGGGCGGATGTCCGAGGCGGGGAGGCAGGTGGAGGGGTTGTTTGAGTCCGTGTTGAGTGAGAGTTTTAGACCCTAAAGGTTTCTTCCGTGAACATTCGTCACGTCAAGCGGGAGCGTCTTGCATACCGAGCCGCTGGTCAGTCGAGAAAACCTTTAGGGTCTCGGATGATGGTGTCTGAAATGCAAGAGGAACAGCGGTGCATCGTGGTGTATCTCGATAACGTCAAGCGCGGCTCGCGTCACTGAGGCGGTTACAGGTTGAAACCCAAAAGGAATTCGACGCGTTGCTGCCGTCCGTGCCTGTCCTGAGCGAAGTCGAAGGGCTGGACAGGGCGTTCAAGGGAGAGTTGTGAACCAGCTGTTTGCCCTAGGACACCAAGGGTGCTACAATAATAGTGTAGTCACCCAACAGGTTCAGGAGTGTGAAGCATGAGCAAAGAAGACAGACTTCGCGAGATACTCAATGAGGTTGCACAGGAGATCGCGGGGGCACAAAGTAATCCGCGTACGTGGCTCTCGTGGATGGTCTACTTGCTGGCACGCCTCGAAGAACAAGCTGCCAAGGCGGGATCCGCCAACCGAGAGTCCTATGTGGAGATGCTCTCCGCTCTGCAGGATGAAATCAGGAACCGCGCCCGCACGGGAGGCTGGAACTAAGAGAGCATTTCCCATAAAGCCTTTGTGTTCCTTCGTGTCCTTCGTGGGGGTTATATTGCAGGCTGAAACGCAGAAGGAAATGGACGCGCTGTTGCCGTCCCCAAAGGGGACGCTATCCGCGCTGGATAAGGCATTCAAGGGAGAGTTGTGATTAAGACCTGACATGTCTCCGCGAAAGTCTTGCGTTCCGAGTGTCATGTCCACGCACGAGGCACGATTGATACGCGCCACGATGAGACATGTCAGGTCTGATGGCGCACTCCCGCCAGGGCTGTTCACTGATTACTGAACACTGAACACTGCCTTAATACACCGGCAGCCTCGCATCCACCTCCCTCGACCAGGCATTGATCCCCCCCTTCAAATTTCTCACCTTCCTGAACCCGGCGCTGACCAGTAACTCCAACGCCCGCGCCGAGCGCATCCCGGATTTGCAGATTACGACCATCTCCTGAGCGCTGTCCAGCTCAGGCAGGCGGGAGGCCAACTGGCCGAGCGGGAACAGTTCCGCCCCAGAGAGGGACGAAATCGCCAACTCGTGCGGCTCGCGCACGTCAATCAGGCGTAACGGATCGCTGCGCCTGATCTTCTCGGCCAATTCTACGGCAGTAATATCCCAATCCATACCCGCCGAGCCTTGCTCATGATCCATACCCGGAACACCGCAGAAGGCGTCGTAGTCAATCAACCCGGTCACTTCCGGGTGCGGGCCGCAGATTTTGCAATTGGGGTTCTTCTTCAGCTTGACGTACTCGAAACTCATCTCCAGGGCGTTGTAGAGCAGCAGCCGCCCGACCAGTGACGAGCCGATGCCAAGCAGCATCTTGATCGCCTCGGTCGCCTGGATCGTGCCGATCGTCCCCGGCAGCACGCCCAGCACGCCTCCCTCTGCGCAGGAGGGCACCAGCCCCGGCGGAGGCGGCTCCGGGAACAGGCAACGGTAGCACGGCCCTTCTTTGGCGTAGAAGACGCTCGCCTGCCCATCGAAGCGAAAGATCGAGCCGTAGACGTTCGGCTTGCCGAGCAGCACGCAGACGTCGTTGGACAGGTAACGGGTCGGGAAGTTGTCCGTGCCGTCTATCAAAATATCATAATCACCGACTATACGCATAGCATTCGCGGAGCTGAACGGCTCGTTGTACGCCTCCACTCGGATGCCCGGATTCAGGTCCAGGAGACGAGCGCGGGCGGACTCGACTTTGAGCCGGCCCACCGTCCCCGTACCGTGTACCACCTGCCGCTGCAGGTTGGACGAATCCACCACGTCATAATCCACCAGTCCGATGCGTCCGACGCCGGCTGCGGCCAGGTAGAGCGCCACCGGGGAGCCTAAGCCGCCGGCGCCAATCACGAGCGCCGCCGAGGACTTGAGCCTCTTCTGCCCTTCCAGACCAACTTCGGGGATGAGCAGGTGGCGTGAATAGCGTAAAATTTCTTCGTGAGAAAGTTCTGGCATATTTGCTTTACGTTTGCACGTTCACACATTCACACGTTTTCACGTTTGCACGTTTGCACGTTTTCACGTTTGCACGTTTGCACGTTTTCACGTTGGCACGTTTGCACGTTTTCACGTTTGCACGTTTACACGTTTACATGTTGTCAGGTTTGCAGGTTTGCAGGTTTGCGCGTTATCCGCCTGCAATGGACGGGACAAGAAGCAGTTTATCGTCTTCGCCAAGCGAGGTTCCCAGACCTTGAAGGTCTTTGATGTTGCTTTCGCCGATGAAAAGATTGACGAATGGACGCAACTGACCCTCGCCATTATACAGATGCGCTTTCAGCGCCGGGAATTGCGTCACCAGGCTTTGCATGGCTTCGCCCACCGTCGCGCCGGTTACGGTCACTTCGGCCTGGCCGTCCACGTATGAACGCAGCGGGGTGGGCATTTTTAGAACAGGCATAGCAACTTCTCTATATCGAAAAATCTTCGCCGCGCCAGATGCCGGCTTCGGGGGTGTGGATGTGCGGCATGTCGGTTGAGGGTCCGTCAATGCGAGCCTCCAAAGACTGTACGCGCGCCATCAACGAGGTTAATGATACCCCAATTAAGTCCGGCAGGGAGGTGTGGTTCAGGTCCGGCGCGTCGCTGGCGCGGTGCGGTGTACTGCGCGAGACGACCTGCCCCGGCACGCCGACCACCACCGAGTTGGGCGGCACCGATTTGACCACCACCGCGTTGGCGCCGATGCGGCTGTCCGCGCCGATGGTGATTGCCCCCAGCACCTTCGCCCCGGCGCCGATGACCACCCGGTCTTCGATCGTCGGGTGACGTTTACCCTTGTTCAGGCTGGCGCCGCCCAGCGTGACGCCGTGATACATCGTCACGTCGGCGCCGATCTCGGCCGTCTCGCCGATGACCACGCCCATGCCATGGTCGATGAAAAAGCCGGGGCCAATCGTTGCGCCGGGGTGAATTTCGATGCCGGTCAGGTTGCGCGTCAAATGCGAGAGCCAGCGGGCCGGTAACTTGAAATTGCGCCGCCACAGAGCGTGGGCGAGGCGGTGTCCCCACAGGGCGTGCAGGCCAGGGTAGCAAAAAAAGACTTCCAACGCGCGGCGCGCCGCCGGGTCGCGCTCGAAGACGGATTGGATGTCGCCGCGCAGGGTAGGGAAAATTCCCCAGCGTTTTGGGCGCATGGTTACAGGAATTGCAGGATTGATTGTCATATCAGTCCGCCAAATTAGCGAACAACGGAGTAGACAGGTAGCGCTCACCGAAGGACGGGATGATGACGACAATCAGTTTTCCGGTGTTCTCCGGGCGGCGCGCCACCTGCAGGGCGGCCCAGGTTGCCGCGCCCGAGGAGATGCCGACCAGCAAGCCTTCTTCGCGGGCCATTCGGCGGGCGGTTTCCATAGCATCATCATCTGTTACGCGGATGATTTCGTCATAACTGGCAGTATTCAGCACCTCCGGCACAAAACCGGGGCCGATGCCCTGAATCTTGTGCGGCCCTTTCAACCCGCCAGAAAGCACCGGCGAGGCATCCGGCTCGACGGCAATTACCCTGAACGAGGGTTTGCGCGCCTTGACCACCTCGCTCACGCCAGTGATCGTCCCGCCCGTGCCGACACCCGCGATCAGGATATCCACCCTGCCGTCCGTATCCCGCCAGATCTCCTCTGCGGTCGTCCGGCGATGGATTTCCGGGTTGGCCGGATTTTTGAACTGCTGCGGGATGAAATAACGCGGGTCGGCGGCGGCCATTTCTTCGGCTTTCTTGATCGCGCCATTCATACCCTCGCTGCCGGGGGTGAGAACCAGTTCCGCGCCGTAGGCGCGCAGCAGCATCCGCCGCTCCTTGCTCATCGTCTCCGGCATGGTCAGCACACACTTGTATCCCCGCGCCGCGCAGACAAACGCCAGCGCGATGCCGGTATTGCCGCTGGTCGGTTCAAGAATGATGGTATCGGATTTAATCAGACCGGCCTGCTCGGCGGCGTCAATCATCGCCACGCCGATGCGGTCCTTGACGCTGTGCGCCGGGTTGTAGAATTCCAATTTGGCCACGATCTCAGCCTTGGCTCCCTCAGTGATGCGGTTCAGGCGCACAAGAGGGGTGTTGCCGATCAGTTCGGTTATGTTCGATGCGATTTTCATCAAAAAATCTCCTTCAACTGCGAATAAAGTTTTTCTGTTGTTGCCAAACCATTGTTGATATGCAGTGGCTCACCGTAGGCGTCAATTACGAACGTGGTCGGCACACTGAACACACCCCACGCATCCGCCAGATCAGGATGAGTAGTCGCGTCAATTTCAAATACCTGCAATGTTTTCCCAAACTGCTCCTTTAGCACATCAATCGCCGGTCCTTGGACCGTTTTGCAGGGCGTACAAGTCGGTGTGGTAAAGTACAGGATGGCCGGTTGTCCAATATGATAGTCGCCAAGGCCGCGGACTTTGAACACGGCGCGTCTCAGGGAAAGTTTGTTGATCAGATTGTATGTCATCAAACCAGAACCGATGACTGCGATCGCGATCAAAAGACGAGTCAGCACTTCAGGATTCATGTGTTGCTGTTCTTTTCGGGCGGGCGCCAGGGAAAGTGCCCTCCGGCGGATGCTTGCTGAATACCGGTACACCCAGACGATTTAACCAGTAATACACGAAGCATCCAACGCAGAAACCACCAAAAGCATTGAGCGCAGCCAGGGCTGCCACCAGCCAAATCAGACTCCAGCCCGCGACAGACGCCCCGGAAAAAAGGAGGATGGTTCCGGCCAGCATCACCACTCCCCCAAAGCCTTGAGAGAAGCGGTGCGGCTCAGGATTGTCGAGCAGGATATACGGCTTCACCAGCCCAATTGGGCGGAGTAAAAAGCGGTAAACAAACCCGAATCCGGGAACACTCAATATAGTACCAACCAGCATCGCGGTCGTCACAACCGCAGCCAGCCACGGTTGGTCAAGGATAAATGCCAGCACGTTGAGCAGGACAATTACAACCTGACTGGAAATCAACGCGCTGTGGTCAATTTTCTTCGATGTTTCATTCATCTTTTGCCTCTTTAACTAAACAACCAGCCAACAGGAAAACGAAAAGGACGGCGCGGGGCGCCATGCGAAGAATTACGTTTTCGCATGCGGGGTCTCGCCCACCGTCCTTCGTTTGTTGGCTGGTAGCGACGATTTTAGTCGTCCATAAACGAGGCGGTAGCTACGATCCCCGCCTCAGACACAAGCAAGTAAGCATATTAAATCTCCAGAATTATTATGACTATTGTGATAAGTATTATACGGTAAAGGCCGACTTTGTCAAGGGACGCAGCTTTGAATTTTACTTTATTCTTCTGCCTTGCCCTTTTCCATTTCCTTCTGCTTGGCGGCGATGATCTCCGCAGCCAGGTGGGTGGGGACGATTTCGTAGCGGTCGAATTCCATCGTGAAGATACCCCGCCCACCGGTCATAGAGCGCAGTTGGGTGGTGTAGCGCAACATCTCGGCCAGCGGCACCTGGGCGATGACAATCGTCCGCCCGCGCTCGGATTCGGTACCCTGAACGCGGCCGCGGCGGGTATTCATATCGCTCATCACATCGCCCATGTTGGCATCCGGCACGGTGATGCGGGCGTTCATGATCGGCTCGAAAAGCACCGGGCTGGCATCCTTGACGGCCAGTTTGAAGGCTTCGCGTCCGGCAATTTCAAAGGCGACGGGTTTCGAGTCAACCGGGTGTTCCTTGCCATCATAGACGATCACCCTGACATTGCTCATCGGATAACCGGCAACCACGCCGGTCAGCATCGTGGCGTGAATGCCCTTCTCAATGGCCGGCAGGTACGACTTCGAGAGGTTCATGCCCACCAGTTCATCGGTGAACTCGAAATCTTCCTCCGGACATGGTTCGATCCTCAGCGAGACCTCACCAAATTGACCCGCACCGCCGGATTGTTTCTTGTGGCGATACATGGCATCGGCCTTTTTGGTGATACCCTCGCGGTACGGCACCTTTGGTTCCACGGAGGTCAACCCGACCTGGAGCTTGCTCACGGCGCGGCGGATGGCCACGTCAATGTGCTGGTCACCCATCCCTTGCAGAATAGTCTGGCCGGTGGTATGTTCCCCATGCCAGCTTAGGGTCATATCTTCTTCGCACAGGCGCGTCAGCGAGGGCGAGATCTTGGCTGCATCCGCCTGTGTTTTTGGCATAATTGCCACACGATACAGCGCGGCTGGGTATTGCGGCACCGGCAGGGTCAGCGGGTGACCTTTATCGCACAATGTGTCGCCAGTGGATGTTTGGTTTAGTTTGGCAACGATCCCAATATCACCAGTGTGCATCCGCTTGATTGGCAAGGTTTCTTTACCCCGCAGCACGCTCAAGGAGGCCATACGCTCTTCCACACCTTTGGTCTGGTTCCAGATGTGGGCGTCACCCTGCAACGTACCTGAGTAGATGCGGAAGTAGGTCAGCTTTCCCACGTATGGATCCGCGGTCGTTTTCCAGATGTAGAGCACCAACGGTCCGGAATCGAGGGCGGGAAGTTCCTCCTCACCACTTTTACCTGTGGCGACCACGGCCGGCGCTTCAGCGGGAGACGGCATCAGGTTGAGGATGGCATCCAATAACGGAGCAATGCCTTTTTCATGCGCGCCTGCCGCGCAGAATACCGGGACGTATGCGCCGCTGCGGACTATGCTTTTCAGGCCGCGCATCAGTTCGTCAGGAGTCAATTCGCCGCTTTCCAGATATTTTTCCAGCAGCGCGTCTTCACCTTCAGCCGCCGCCTCGATCAAGGCCATCCGTGCTTCCTCAGCGGCCGATTTAAGCTCGGCCGGGATGTCTTCAGCAATTTTGCCATCTCCAGCGTAGGCTTTCATCACGATCAGGTCAATCACACCCTTGAAGGCGGCCTTTTCGCCCCAGGGTAACTGCACCGGGATGAGACGCGTTTCGGAGAATTCCTGCACCGAGGCCAGAGCCTTCTGGAAGTTGGCGTTATCGCGGTCAATTTTATTAACAACCAGGAAGCGCGGTAATTTAAAGGTATCGCAGTAACCCCAGGCGATCTCAGTGCCGACCTCCAACCCAGCGACCGCATCCACCAGCAGCAGAGCGCCATCCGCGACGCGCAGCGCGGAAATCACCTCGCCGATAAAGTCGGTATAACCAGGGGTATCCAGTACATTGATCTTGTGGTCTTTATATTCTATCGGGATCACGCCAGTATACAGCGAAAGCTTGCGGCGGATTTCCTCTTCTTCATAGTCTGAGACGGTCGTGCCATCTTCGATCTTGCCCAGGCGTGAAGTCGCCCCCGTGAAATGGAGAAACGCCTCGGCCAGCATCGTCTTTCCGCCAGAGCCGTGAGAGACCAGGGCGATATTTCGGATAGACTCGGTTGTATACTCTTTCATGTGGGAACCTTTCCTGTATGAGATAAAGACAGCGTGCCTGATTGTAAGAGAAGTATGGTGAATTGTCAAAGTGTGATTTGTCATTGTACCAGTCAGGTGTTCATCCTCCCAGGTTACAATTGGCTTAAATTTTTCAAAACCACTTGATTATGTCTCATTTTAGCGCGATAATGAAAATGCACTCCGAAAAGGCAAACCCGGTGAAAGCCGGGGGCGCAAAGTCAAGGGCCTAAAGGCCATCGAAAGATGACCCACGGCAACCTGACAACCGAAAAGGCAAACCCGGTGAAAGCCGGGGGCGCAAAGTCAAGGGCCTAACAGTCGTGTAAAAAGCGACTACGGCAGCCTGACGACCGAAAAGGCAAACCCGGCGAAAACCGGCGACGCAAAGTCATGGGTCTAAAGTCATT
>JASEHI010000078.1 GCA_030018695.1 Anaerolineales bacterium | reverse complement strand
ACGAAGAGGCTGCGCGCCGTGTGGCGGCTGACTATCCCAACATTGCCTTCGCTTTTGGTTCTGGCCTTGGCCCATCGGAGCCGAACTTCTCGGTCTTCGACAACTGGATCCACGAGCCGGCCTATCTCTGCGGTATGTTGGCCGGTGGGCTGACCAAGTCCAACATTGTTGGCGTGGTCGGCGGCCACCCCGTACCCGAGGTCAATCGTCTCGTCAATGCTTTCATCGCCGGGGCAAAGGAAGTTAATCCAAACACTAAAGTGTTGGTGACTTTCATAAATAGCTGGTTCGACCCGGCTGCCGCCAAAGAAGCCGCACTGGCCCAGATTGACGCCGGGGCTGACGTGCTGTACGCCGAGCGCTTCGGCGTGATCGAGGCCGCCAAGGAGAATGGCCTGTTTGCCTTCGGCAACATGAGCGACCAAAATGAACTGGCGCCCGACCTGGTGGTGAGCAGCCCGGCCTGGAACATGAATCCCACGGTCGAGTACCTCATTGAGCAGGTGCAAAGCGGCGCATACACCGCCCAGGACCTGAAAGACTTCAGCATGGTTGGCAAGGGTGGCGCCAGCCTGGCCCCCTTCCACGGCACCGAGGGCAAGATTCCCGCCGATCTGCTGGCGAAAGTGCGCGAACGTGAGCAGCAGATCAAAGACGGCCTCTTCCGCGTGGACATTAGCGAACAACAACCACCAGCGGTTACAGAATAATCAGGATAATTTGAACACGTGCGACGCACCTTGGGTGCGTCGCACGTCCCTCGCCCGATCAAGGAATGATACATGCCAGCCATCCAGATGTTGGGTATTACCAAACGTTTCGACCCCGTGCTTGCCAACGATCACGTTGATTTCTCCCTGGAACCGGGCGAGATTCATGCATTGCTGGGCGAGAACGGCGCAGGGAAGACCACCCTGATGCGCATCCTCTACGGTTTATATCATGCCGACGAAGGTGAAATCCTTGTGGATGGGCAGTTAGCGCACATCACCTCACCCAAAGAGGCGATCACCCTGGGGATTGGGATGGTCGCCCAGCATTTCACCCTGGTGCCATCCTTGAGCGTGGCGGAGAACGTGGTCTTGGGCTACACCCGCGGCCTTGGCTTCGACCCGCTCGCCGCGCAGCAGAATGTCGCCGAGGCCGCAGCTCGTTTCGGGATTAAGACCGATCCGGCGGCGCTGGTGCGCCACCTGTCGGTCGGTGAGCGCCAGCGCATCGAAATCCTCAAAGCCCTCTATCGCAATGCCCGCGTCCTGATCATGGACGAGCCAACCTCGGTTCTCGTCCCGCAGGAGGTGAACGTTCTCTTCGAGACCTTGGAGCGGCTGCGTGCGGCTGGGCTGTCAGTCATTTTCATCAGCCACAAGCTCAACGAAGTGATGGCTGTCTGCGACCGGATTACCGTGCTTCGCCAAGGGCGGGTGGTCGGGACAGTGGACAAAACGGAAACCTCCCAGGCCGAGCTGGCCTGCATGATGGTCGGGCGGGAGACCTTTGGCGTTGTCCGCCACGGGGAACACCCTCAGGGTCAGGTACGCTTGCGCCTCGACCACCTCAACGCGCTCGACAATAAAGGGCTGCCGGCGCTCAAGCAAGTATCGCTGGAAGTACAGGCAGGCGAGATTTTGTGCATCGCCGGCGTCTCGGGCAACGGTCAAGCTGAACTTGCCCGGGTGCTGGCCGGTACACTGAAACCCGCTGAGGGGCGTATCCTGGTGGAGGACCAGGACCTGACTGGCTCCGATCCAAGCCGCTTCTTGGCCGCCGGGGTGGGGCGCATCCCAGAGGAACGGCACGAGGGTACTATCGGCGAACTCAGCGTCGCAGAGAATATGGTTCTCGAGCGTTTGGATGACTTCACCCGCAACGGTTTGCTGGATCGCAACCTCATCCGCCGGCACGGTGAGCAACTGATTGCCGAGTATCAAATCAAAGCTCAACCGACCGATCGCATGCGCACATTATCCGGTGGTAACATCCAGAAGGTGGTTCTAGCGCGCGCGTTGTCTGGCAAGCCGCGCTTCCTGGTGGCTTCGCAGCCGACGCGCGGTCTGGACGTGGGCGCCACCGAGTACGTGCGCAGTAAGTTGCTTGAGCAGCGCGATCAGGGCGTAGCCGTATTGCTGATTTCCGAGGATCTGGATGAAGTCCTGGCGCTCGCAGATCGGATCGCCGTGATCTACGAAGGGCGCATTGTGGGTGTGATCCCGACCCAGGAAGCCAGCCTGGAACAACTGGGCTTGATGATGAGCGGTGCATGCCCGCAGGGTGCTGCGCGAGGAGGCAACTCGTGACCAGACTCAAAATTGAACGGGCAACCGCGCCGCTTTGGGTGCGACCACTGATCCCGGTGATTGCCGCGGTAATCACCTTCACGTTGACAGCTACGCTGGTGATTTTGGCGAAAGCCAATCCGCTCGAAGCGTATTACCATTTCCTGATCGCTCCCCTCTCAAGCCGGGTGAGCGCGATCGAGGTGCTGGTCAAATCCACGCCGTTATTGCTGGTTGGGGCTGCCGTGACCTTTGCCTTCTCGGCCGGCTACTGGAACATCGGCGCCGAGGGTCAACTCTACGCCGGCGCGGTTGCCGCTGCCTGGCTGGGCACCATTCTCGGCAATCTCCCGGCCCTGATAGCTGTCCCGGTCATGCTTCTCGGCGGCTTCGTGGCGGGTATGCTCTGGGCGCTGACGCCAGCGCTGCTCAAGATCAAGCTGGCGGTGGATGAAGTGGTGACCACCCTGTTGTTGAACACGGTCATCCTGTTCGTCGTCAGCTATCTGCTCAACGGTCCCTGGCGGGACCCGGTCTCCGGCTGGCCGCAGTCACCCGAAATCGCCTCCAGCGCCATGCTCCCAAGGCTGCTCCCACAGGCGCGCCTGCACCTGGGATTCGTCATCGGCCTGCTGGTTATCGTCGCGCTGTGGTTTATCCTCTCCCGCACCAGCCTGGGATTGAAGATGCGCGCCACCGGTCTGGGCATGGAAGCCGCTCGTTTCGCCGGGGTGAACGTCAACCGCACGATCTTGACCGCCGCGTTGATCAGCGGCGGAATCGCTGGAATGGCGGGGGTGAGTGAAGTGGCCGGCATCCACTTTCATCTGATAGACGCCATCTCACCCGGTTATGGTTACACCGGCATCATCATCGCCATGCTGGGCGGTCTCAACCCGTTCGGCGTGGGCTTGGCGGCGCTGTTCATCGGCTTGCTCAGCACCGGCGGGCAGACAGTCAGCCGCGCCCTGGGTGTACCCGCCTACCTGGGAGACGTTGTGCAGGCCGCTCTGCTCTTGGTTACGCTGGGAGCATTCATCTTACAGAACTATCGCCTCCGATGGGTTGCCAATGAACCCAGATCATCGTCCCCACTTCATGCAGCCTCTGGGAACGAATTGAAACCTGATTAGGAACACATATGGAAGTTCTCCTCATTGGTTTGCTTGCCGCCACGCTGCGAGTGGCCACCCCACTGATTTTGGGAACACTGGGTGAACTATTTGCCGAACGGGCAGGAATTCTAAACCTCGGTATTGAAGGCACCATGTTCTGTGGCGCATTCGTGGGTTTCGTCGTCGGCGGAGCAACCGGAAATCTGTGGTTTGGTGTACTGGCCGCGATTGTCAGCGGTATTTTCGCGGGTTTGCTGATGGGACTGATGTCGGTTCGGCTGGGTGTGAGCCAGCATGTCTCGGGTCTGGGAATCACCCTCTTGCTGACCGGCCTCTCCCTGTTCGGATTCCGCCTGATCTACGGCGAGCCGCGCATCCCTCCCTCGATTCAACCCTTCACAAAGTTATCTATCCTGGGTCAGGTACCCATTCTCGGCGAGATTTTAGGACAATATGCCCTGACCTATATTGCGCTGGCATTGGTGCCGGTCTGCTGGTGGGTGCTGTACCGGACAAACTTCGGCCTGCAAATCCGGGCTGTAGGTGAGAACCCAGAGGCGGCTGACGCGGCCGGGGTCAATGTCTTTCTCACCCGCTACCTGGCGCTGGCGATTGCTGGCGGTTTGATGGCGGCCGGGGGCGCCTTTCTCTCGCTGGCCCAGTTAGGCGCGTTTACCTATGGTATTATTGCTGGGCGCGGTTGGGTGTGCATCGCGTTGATAATCTTTGCCAACTGGCAACCGGTAAGAGTGTTGTGGGGAGCGCTGCTCTTTGGCGGTGTCTTTGCCCTGCAGCTACGCCTGCAGACTTTAGGGTTGAAGCTGCCCTACGAGGCGTTCCTGGCGTTGCCTTATCTGGTAACGATCGCCGCATTGGCAGTGGCCGGGCGTAACGCCACATATCCGGCGGCGCTGCTAAAAGCATATAAACGCGAATGAAAGGAGACCAACATGAAATTTCTCGACCTCACCATCCCCCTCGGCGTCGCCACCCCGCCCTGGCCGACTTACGAACCGTTGCAGTTGAAGTATTTCAAACGCCTGGCGCCCAATGGGGCCAACGGGCAAGTGCTCACCCATTCCAACCATCTCGGCACCCACCTGGATGGTGAAATCCACTTCCACACCCCCGGCAAGGACATCGCCTCGCTCGACATGGATTTCCTGGTGCACGAGGCGGCTGTCGTTGACTTGAGCGACACCTGCGGCGACTACGACGTGTACACCAGCAAAATGGTCGAAGAACGTGTCGAAGTCCGTGAGGGCGACATTCTCATCATCCACACTGGCTATCACCACTTCGGTTGGGATATGCCCACCGCCGACGAAGTGCGCTACATGGTCAAGCATCCCGGCCCCGACCGCGAGTTCGCCGAGTGGTCTAAAGAGAAGAAACTGCGCTGGATCGGCGTGGACTGCGGCAGCGCCGACCACCCGATGAATACCATCATCCGTGACTGGATGCCGCGCCAGGCCCGCCAGGCCGATAAAGTCTTCAAAAAGAAATACGGCATGCCGCTGGCCGACTACTTCGACGACAGCAAGTACCAGCTCATGCACCTGGAGATGTTCCCCTACGGCATCATCCATGCCGAGTGCATCGGCGGCGAGATTGACCTGCTGCTTGATCGCCGCGTAACGATCGGCTTCTTCCCCTGGCGTTTCGTGGACGGCGAATCCTGCATCGGGCGCTGCGTGGCGATGGTGGATGACGTCGAGTATAATACGCTGATGGCCAACAAAGCCGCCCTGTCCAAGACCAGGTTCGGCGATGCGTACAATCCTGAACATACAGAAAGCATTAATAAGTTGAGCCAGATGAATCTAAGTTGAAAGTTGGAAGGTTGGCAAGTTGGAAAGTTGCCCGTCGAACTTTCAACCTGCAACCTGCAACCTGCAACTTATAAACCTGCAAACGGAGGTTTTTTATGCCTATAGATATGGAACTCGAGGCCGTCTTGCGGCCAACCCAATACCCAATGCCGCCCTACCCGCCCAAGACCATCACCCTGGCCAACGGCAAGGTAATGGTCGTGCGCCAGGCCGTCCGCGAGGATGTACCGGCGATTCTCAAGTCCGTCCACCCCTGCCTGTTCATCGAGCGGGACTATTACGACATTGTCAGCGCCCGGCTGTACGGCGAGCTGCTGGCCTGGTATCGCTACCGCGTGAAAAGCGAATACTGCCTGATGGGGCAGGTGGATGGCTACCTGGTGGGCATCGTCAACGGGCGGATGGAGAATGAGAAAGTGGGCATGAGCTACCACACCCTGGCGATTGACCGCGGCCTGCGCATCGGCTCGCACCTGTTCGCCGCCAAGATGGAATACCACCTGGAGTACCTCGGGCAGGAAGAGGTTCTGATTGTGGCCGAAAGCCCGATCGGTTTCCGCCGGTGGATGATCGAGTATCCCCTGGAAGCGACCAAAATCCCGCATGAGCTGGGCGGCGGCGATTCGTACCTCCTGACGCGTGAAATTTACTTCAAGGCCAAGCCCCGCCTGGTAGTTGGCGACCGCCCCGTTTCGCAGGAATTGATGGCCGAGGCCGAGGCGGAGATCAAATTTGCCGACGACGACACGATCCGCGAGCGCATCGCCGGTCTGAAAGGGAGATGAGAAAATGAGAGACGTTGCGATTATTGGCGCCGGCATGATCCCCTTTGGCCGGCGCGACGAAGATACATTGATGGACATGCTGGCCTACGCATCCTTGAAGGCGCTGGATGACGCCGGCTTGGGGGATAAATCCGTCGACGCGGTTTACGTCGGCAACATGGGCGGCGGGATGCTCCAGCGTCAGACGGCGATTGCCAGCTCGTTGGTGGATCGCCTGAACCTGATGCCCGCCGCGGCTGAGACGGTGGAAAACGGCCCGGCTTCGGGCGGGTCGGCAGTCAAGAATGGCCTGCTGGCCGTGGCCTCCGGCTATTACGACTACGTGCTGGTGGTCGGCGGCGAGAAAATGCGCGAAGTCACCGGCTGGCGCGCCACCGATTTCGTCGCCACCATGACCCACCCACAGGCCGAATATCCATACGGGATTACCCTGCCTGGCATGGCCGGCATGTTCACCCGGCTGTATATGGAAAAGTACGGCGTGACCCGCGAGCACCTGCTCGCCATCTCCCTCAAGAACCAGGAGATGGGCACATTGAATCCCTACGCCCACGTCGAGATGGCGCTGGACCGGGGGGGCATCTTCGACAGCCCGCACGCCATCGTCAACAATCCCACCTCGGCTGACCCGCTGCACCTCTACGATCTCTGCCCGGTGAGCGATGGGGCGGCGGCGCTCATCCTGTGCCCGCTGGAGATGGCCAAGAAATTGGCCAAGCCACCCATTCTGATCGCTGGCTTCGGCCAGGCCACCGATACCCAGACCTTGCAGGAGCGCGACGACCCGACCGACTTGAAAGCCGTTACCTTGGCAGCCCAAAAAGCCTTCGAGATGGCAAAGCTCAAACCAGGCGATATTCATGTCGCCGAGTTGCACGACGCCTTCACCATCCTGGAGATTGCCGAGAGCGAACACGTCGGCTTCTTCAAGAAGGGCGAGGGTGGAAAAGCGGCAGCGGCGGGCAAGACCCGCCTGGGGGGACAGATGCCTATCAATATCTCCGGCGGGCTGAAGGCGCGCGGCCACCCGGTGGGCGCGACGGGCGTCGCCCAGGTCGTGGACATCGTTTTTCAACTGCGCCACGAGTTACCCAAAAACCGGCAGGTGCAGAAAGCCGAGAATGGCCTGACGGTCAATTTTGGCGGCTTTGGTAACAACGTGCTGGCCTTCGTGCTGCGGAGGGTACAATCATGAAAAAAGAAATTGCCATCACAGCCTACAAATGCAAGAAATGCGGCAAGCTCCACTACCCCTATCACGATCGTTGCCTGGCGTGCAAAAGCCGCGAGTTCGAGCAAATAAAACCCCAGGGGAACGCCAAGCTGCTCACCTACACGGCGATCTTCAACCTGCCGTGGGGCTTCGACCAGCGTTTCCTCATCCTCGGCGTCGCCGAATTCGAAAACAAGATCAAAGCCATGGGGCAGATCAAAGCCGATTCGGTTGACCAGTTGAAGGTGGGGATGAAGATGAAACCCAGCTGGGAGCCGATCCGGGTGCAATATGGTGAGGATGTCTATGGGCTGAAGTTCGAGCCGATGGAATAGGATCGTTTGTATATCGAAGCAATTTCGGTTGGTTGTGGGCTACCCCGCACGGACTTCGCTGCCTGCGTCCACAGCGTTTTCCAGTCCGCCGCCAATCTGCGGCTGGCAAGGGGGAGCCGGCTGCTCACCCTGCTCGCATCCAGCCAGGCCGATCTCCCCCAGGGGATTCGTCTGAACACCCCCCAGGGTTTCTCCTTCGAAAGATTGAGCCTCGGCGAACAAGCGACGAGCCGGGACGGCCTGCTGCGCTTCGAGCCGAGTAGGTGCTACGCAAACTCCTCATTGACGATTGAACTGCGCGGGGCCAGTCGTTGGAAATGCGACTTGCCGGGCTTGAATGCAGATCTGACGGTCCCGGCTGTGGCAGCCGCCTGGGAATCTGTCTGCCAGGCGTTGAGCAAGCGGCAGGAGCTCTCGGGGTCTGATATCCTCGCCGGGAATTTGTTCCGCCCGAACGCGGCGTTTCAAGCCGGCGCACGGAAGGCAGGAGAGGCACTGCGTAAGCTGGTTGACCTCACACGGCGCTATGACCTGAGCGATACCTCCGCGGTCGGCGCGTTGATCGGCCTCGGCACTGGCCTGACGCCTGGCGGCGACGATCTGCTGGTTGGCTACCTGGCGGGACTTTGGTGCACAGTTCGGGATAGCGATGAACGCGCCCGCTTTATCTCCACCCTGGGAAAAACGGTCATCCGTCTCTCGCGGCAGACGAATGATATCAGCCGCACTTACCTTTACCACGCTGCGCGCGGACAAGTTTCGAGCCGCCTGGCGGCCCTGGCCGAGGCGATCTGTGCGCAGCACCCTTCGATGAACTCACACCGTCCCGGTGTCCTTCCGGGAGGGCAGCGCCTACTCGGCCGGGGGGATAACTCTGATCGCCTTCTGGATGCCGCCGAGGCTGCCATGCGAGTCGGCCACACCTCCGGTATGGAGGCGGTCGCCGGCCTGCTGGTTGGGCTTACTGTTTGGAATAACTCAAAAACGCCTCCACCACTTGCGGATCGAAGTGCTTCTCTGATTGTTCACGGATGTAATTGAGCGCCTTCTTCTCCGGCCACGCTTTGCGATACGGGCGGTCGGAGGTTAGCGCGTCGTACACATCCACCACGGCGAAGATGCGCGCCGCCAGCGGGATCTGCTCGCCTTTCAGGCCACGCGGGTAGCCCGTGCCGTCCCACTTTTCATGGTGGTAGCTTGGGATATCCAACGCAGGACGAAGGTAGGCAATCGGCGAGAGCATTTCAAAGGCATATTGGGGATGCCTGCGCATGATGGCCCACTCCTCATCCGTGAGCGGGCCGGGATTGTGCAGGATGCTATCCGGAATGCCCATCTTGCCAATGTCGTGCAGCAGCGCGCCGCGGCGGACGTGAGCGATTTCGGCCTCGCCCATGCCCATGCCGCGCGCCAGTTGCAAGGTCATCTCGGTGACGCGTAGGGTGTGGCCCTCGGTCTCTTTATCGCGCAGATCCAGGGCTTTCGACCAACCTTCAATCGTGGCGTTATAGGCCAGGATCAGGTCGGTGTTCGAGCTTTGCAGGTCGGAGAACAGGCTGGCGTTGTCAATCGCAATGGCGGCCTGTTTGGCCAGAGTCTCCAGGAAGTCCATCCAATTTTGATTCGGCTGAAGCGGGGAACGCTGGAAAACTTCCAAGACACCCTTGAGCTGCCCTTTGGCGATGAGCGGCAGGCCAAAATAGGTGTCGAACTCTTCCGCGCTGAAGTATGGGGAACGCAGAAAATCCATCTTGTGCTCACGCAAATTAGATATGTGGATGGTTTTTCGTTCCAGACCGGCAATGCCAGCATAACCCTGCCCTAAACGCAGGTGGGTGCCTTGCAGAGCAGTGGTGCGAAAGCCGATCCCAGCCGCGTAGTCGAGCATTTGGGTGTGGGGACTGTATATCAGTGCGTCAACTGCATCCACGCCCAATTGTGTCTTTGTCTGCTCGAGCAGGATGTTGAGGGTCAAACGCAAGTCGAAGCTGGAAGCGATCGTCATATCAATCGTATGCAGGGCTTGAACCTGATTAAGGCTGCGGGTTGTTTCTTCAAACAGGCGTACATTCTCCAGCGCGACGGCGGCACGTTCTGCCAGCAAGTGGCAGGCCGCGACTTCCTCCTCTGAAGGCGTGTGCGGCGTGAGTTTACTGAACGTGATGAAGCCGATTGCCCGGCCTTCGCGCAGCATTGGATAGGCAAAGAAGGCGTGGATGTCTGGGCGGAGGAGAACGGCGCGCATGGCCGGCGCGTCGTGGTTGATATCTGGGATGATGATCGGCTGGCTGGATTCCACCGAATGACGAAGGAGCGGCAGTTCCAGTGGAATGCGCAATTCCGGCAAAGTGCCCTCGGGCAAGCCAGTTTGCGCGGCGAGCACGGCTTCATTTGTGCTTGTGTCTATCAGCATCACCGTGCAGGTGGCGCTTTCCATGATCGCAGCCGCGCGGGTGACCAGAATATTCAGTACTGCGCTGGCTTCGTGCAGGGCCGCGATTTCGACGCCGAGTTTCGAGAGCTCAACGAGGCGCTCGGCGCGGCGCTTTTCGGCCGCGTACAGGCGCGCGTTCTGCAAGGCAACCGCGAGCGGCGCAGCGGCGGCTTGGACAATCTCAACATCCTCCTCGCGAAAAGCGGCGATCTGGTCACTCAACAGGTTGAGAACACCGATGATTGTGTTTCCTGCCAGGAGCGGTGTCGCCATTGCCGAGCGTACCCATTCGTCCAAGCCGGGAACGGTCAGCCAGCGTTTGTCTTTCGCTACATCCGGGACAACCGCTGTCTTTTTATGGCTGGCAGCCCAACCGGTCAGACCTGATGTGAGCGGCACGCCAGCGTACTGATTGAAAGCCTCGATCTCTGCTGGCTTCATCCCTGACGCGGCGAGAAGTTCCCAACGATCAATCTCGGGACGAGGAACATAGATGACACCCTTGAATGCGCCAAGCGCGGTACAGATATGATCGAGTGCTTTGGTGGCGATTTGATGGGAGTCCAAACTTTCGGTAAGACGGCGGCTGAGGTTATAGAGGAGTTCCAAACGTTGCTTCTCGTTGCTAAGCGATGTATACAGGTGGGCGTTTTCGATAGCAGCCGCAGCCTGGTTGGCAAAAGCCAGCGCCAGGTTGGCCTGAGCCTCGTTATAAGCGTTTAGCGAATGACTGTCTATCGTCAGATAGCCGATGACCTGATCGCGCACGATCAACGGCACGCCCATCCAGCCGCGTACGGCGCGGGTGTCGCCCCAGGATTGGAAGCGAGAATCAGCACGGACATCGGCAATGAGGATAGGACGGCGGCTCTCACGAAGCGCCTGGGACAGGGGGTCGTCGGCTGGAAACGTCTGACCGATCACTTTCTCTGGCGTGGAGAAGCCTCGCCCGGCGACAATGCGCAGACGCTCATTTTTCTGAATAAAGACTGCCGTGCTGTCATAAGGGATAACCTGCGCCAGAGAAATCAGCAGGTTGTCCAACACCTGATCGAGTTCCAGGCTTGAAGTCAGGGCGGCGGCAGCCTGGCTCAACATTTCGGCTTCCAGCCGGCGGATACGCTCTGTATCGAACAGGCGCATTTTCTCGATGGCGTTTGCCAGTCCCCCAGCGATGGTGACCAGCAGGCGTTCGTCGGCTTCGGTAAAGAAATTTAGCTGGTTGCTCTCGGCGTTCAACACGCCCAATAGCCGCTCGCCGACCAGGATGGGCACGCACAGTTCGGAGCGCATCTCCATATTGACCTTCAAATAATTCTTTTCGCGGTTCACGTCGGCGATGCGCAGTGGCCTGCGGCTGGCGGCCACCTTCCCGCTGACGCCCTTGCCTGGCGGGATGCTGATATGCCGGTTCTCTTCATTGCTCACGCCATGGTAGGATGGATGGGGACGCAAAACGTTCGCTGTCTCGTCAAACAACAGGACGCCGCAGTTATCGGGGAACAGAGATTCGCCGATGATCTGTGTCACGCGCTCGATTAATTCGTCCACGCTGGTGGACTGTGCACCGGCCAGGGTTGCGGTGTGCAAGACGTTCAGTTCCTTCAATTGCCGCTGAAGGGCTTCCTCCGCCCGCTTGCGCTCGATGGCCATCGCCACCTGCGTAGAAACGAAAGTCAAGAGGTCGGCATCCTCTTGACTGAAGCGAATGCCTTCCGTGTAACTTTGCGTCACCATCACACCGATAATTTTCCCCTCAACATTCAATGGCACCCCAAGCCAGTCAACGGAGTTCGTTCCCACCAATTCCACCTCCCCCTGCCTGACAAGTTGGTTAAAAACTTCCGCGGGGGCCAACAACGAATGTCCTGTACGCAGCACGTATGCAGTCAGGCCGTGACCGGCTTTCTCAGGTAGGGGTGGTTGGTCGTATTGGTCCACGAAGTAAGGAAAACTGAGCAGGTCGTTGACTGGGTCA
>JASEHI010000077.1 GCA_030018695.1 Anaerolineales bacterium | reverse complement strand
AGGACAAGTCTATAGACTTGTCCCACTGACATGGTTTGCGTGCACACCCGCACTTCGGGACTTGTCCGAGTTTGGATACCCGATGTATAATAGTGAGCATGAGTTGTGACATTTCGCGCCGGGTAGGCCTTCGGCGGGGGATGACCCCATGAAAAAGAAACTCTGGCAGCGCAATAGCGCGCAATCGCTTGATCTCTTCAAAAATAGATTTCAGGCTGGTATCATTAGCGAGAACTAAGCATGAACCGCTTTTTCCAAAACAAAGTCGCCATCATCACCGGCGCGTCCAGCGGCATCGGGCGCGCAACAGCGCTGGCGCTCGCCAGAGAGGGCGCGCGAGTCGCCTTGGCCTCGCGCAACGAGTCGGCCCTGCGCGAAGTTGCCGGTGCTATCGCCCAGATGGGCGGCGAGGCGCTCGTCGCGCGCGCCGATGTGACACAGAAGGATCAAGTGGATCGTCTTGTTTCCGAAACGCTGAAAAAGTGGGGCCGCGTGGACATCGTGGTCGCCAATGCCGGCGATTACATCCGCCGCCCCATTATCGAATTATCCATCGCCGACCTTGAGCGGTCAATGGCCGTCAACTTCTACGGCGCCATGTATGTTGTGTTGGCCGCCCTGCCGCACCTGCGCGAGCGGCGGAGCGGGCACATTGTTTTGGTCAGCACGATGGACTCAAAGAAAGGCCTGCCGCTCGACGGGCCGTACGTGGCGGCCAAGTGCGCCATGACCGGCATCGGCGACGTGATGCGGCAGGAATTACGCCAGCACGGCATCGCTGTCAGCACCATCCTGCCCGGCCGCGTGGACACGCCGATGATCGCCCAGCTCCGTGTGCCGTGGATTTCGGCCAAGATTCCGGCGGAGGCCGTCGCCCGCGCCATCCTGCGCGCCATCCGCCGCCGCGAGGCAGAAGTAATCGTGCCGCCGTTCGCGGCGCTGCTAAAATACTTTCACACCCTCTCGCCCCATCTCAGCGATTGGGGCGTCAAGTTCTTTCATCTCGAAGGTTGGGAGTCGTAAGCGATGACGATTGCCGTGCGCCATTCTACAGTAGACAAACCGCTTCACGACTGGCTTCATCCCGTCAACGCGGCCTGGGTGACGGGGCCGTCCACTCCGCTGCTGGATCGCCTGTTGCCTGAACTGCTCGACTGTTTCCGCCGCGAGGGCCATCTCGTGCAGGATGCGCCTGGCGATCAAACCGAGATTCTCCTGACAACCGCTCCTTTCCTCGAGCCGCTCAACTGGCGCGACTCCGTCATATTTACGGGACGCCGCCGATTCAAACTCAAACATACGCCGACGACCTTCACCTTCATGCAGGCGACGCCGACTCAGTTTCAGGACGCGCTCGACCGCTTTGAAGAAATCTTGCGGCCCGCTTCGCCGACCCCCGATAATTTTGCGTTTCCCGGACTGGCCGCCAGCGCATACCATACGCTCTACGAACAGGGCAAGCGCGGCGGGCCGATCATGGCTTTGCTGCGCGTGCTGCAGGCGCAGAGCAAAAGCATCCGCATTGTGCTGGTCGTCGCCGACGACCACCCGCTAGAGGCTTATCACTTTGACCTCGTCGGCTCTTATCCGCGCTCCAATGGATCGAATCCCGACGCGTTTTATACGGATATCGCGCGCCGCATGGTCACGGCCGTCTGCACGCACGAAATCACCCGGCACGAGGTGAGCGGCGAACCGATTCTGCGCGCGGCTTGGGATCGATTGACCACGCCAAAGGCGATGCAGGCCGTCGCCCGCCAGCTCGGCCAGCGCGGATTTTTCACCGAGATGATCCGCATCGCCGAACTGGTGAGCGTTCCAGCCATTGCCGACACCGTTTCCAGCCAGTACAGCGAAGGCTGCTTTGCCACATGGGATGCGGAACTCGGAGCGCTCGTCGCCACCATCACCGGCAGCGCGCGCCCGGTGGATAAAGGCAACATTACCGAAGACGATTTGGCCGTGATCGTCGGCGTCCGGCCGGATGGGCAGGGCGCGCGCGTGCGGCGCGTCGAAGGCAAAGCCAATCACTCGCCGTCCTCGGAAGCGGTGGAAATGATGAGCATGGACGGCCGCCTGCCGAAAATCAATTTGGGATCGGAATGGGGCGTGGGCGCGCAGGTTCCGGTCGTGCGCTCAAAACTGCACGGGCATCGCGGCATCGCGGCCTACGATCCGCGTTACGCCGAATACGCGCCGCTCGACGCGCCCTATTATCACTACCCCGTCTCGTGCGCCACCGAAGCGCAGGCCAGAGGAATCATGCAGGCGTTTTCGAGAGCGGAGTGTCTGCGCAATCCGGACGACCCGCGCCAGATCGCGTTCACTGTTCTGCCAGGGCACGGCTGCATGATTGTGGAAAAGTGGGTGCGCGGAACGATGCCTTTCCAGACGATCTGGGAAGCAATGGATCGCGGCTACGTCGTCGTGGAGAACCGCGTGCCGCAGGGGCCAATGGACTATGCACCCGACTCCGGCCAGATATTGACTCTGCGCGAATGACAACCGCACCGTGGTTTAAACAGAACAGCCGACTGCCTAATCCGGTGGGTAGCAGACCTCACAGGTCTCGGAGACTTGTGAGGTCTTTCCGAGAAAACAAATGACTCCAATCTTCGGCGGCATCGAAGCTGGCGGCACCAAATTCGTCTGCATCCTCGCCGGCGGAGCGGAGGATATCCGCGCCGAGGCGCGCTTCCCGACGACAACCCCCGAGGAGGCTATCCGGCAGGCGGTTGGCTTCTTTCGCCATCAGCAAGCAGAACATGGCGAACTGGCTGCTATTGGCATTGCCTCCTTCGGCCCGCTCGACCTGCATCCAAATTCACCAACCTGCGGCCATATCCTGCCCACCACAAAGGCGGGTTGGTCAAACACCAATTTTGTCGGCGCGATACAGCAGGCATTGGCTTTGCCAATCGGATTCGATACGGATGTGAACGCCGCCGCGCTGGGTGAGTGGCGCTGGGGCGCGGCGCGTGGATTGGATACCTTTATCTACCTGACCATCGGCACCGGCATCGGTGGGGGCGGCATGGCTAACGGCCATCTCTTGCATGGTTTGCTTCACCCCGAAATGGGCCATCTCAGCATACCACATGACCGGGGGGCAGATCCCTTCGCCGGTAGTTGTCCTTTTCACGGAGACTGCCTCGAGGGTCTGGCTTCCGGCCCAGCGATCGAGAAACGTTGGGGGCAACCTGCTGAGACGCTTCCACCCGAACACCCGGCCTGGGCGCTGGAAGCCCATTACCTGGCTCTGGGTCTGGTCAATTGGATCTATACCCTCTCGCCTCAAAAGGTCATCCTCGGCGGGGGTGTCATACAGCAAGCCCACCTTTTCCCGCTCATTCGCCGCGATGTGCAAACCCTGCTCGGTGGCTACCTTCAATCTCCGGCCATCCTGGAGAACATTGACGATTACATTGTCCCGCCGGCGCTGGGTGAGCGTGCCGGCGTCTTGGGCGCACTTGCCCTGGCGATGGACGCGGCGTAATCGCAAATAGCGGATGGCGAATGGCAAATCGCCATTCGTCAATCGTAAATCGAAAATCCCCTTGACTCTCCTGTTACTGGAGGTAGTATAACGTAGCCATGATCCGGATCGGAGACTTCTCTAAACTCAGCCGCGTCTCGGTCAAAACCCTGCGCTACTACGACGAGATGGATTTGCTCAAACCCGTCGAAGTGGATCGCTTCAGCGGCTACCGCTACTACGAATACGACCAGTTGCCCCGCCTGAACCGCATCCTGGCGCTGCGCGACCTGGGCTTCTCGCTCGAGGAGATCGGCCAACTCCTGCGCGACAGCCTGACCCCGGAGCAAATGCGCGGGATGCTGAAATTGCGTCAGGTGGAGATCAGGCAGAAGGTCCAAGAAGAGACGGAACGCCTGGAGCGGGTCGAAGCGCGGCTGAGACAAATCGAACAGGAGGAAGATATGTCCAAGTATGACGTTGTCATCAAGAAAGTCGAACCCATCAAGGTCGCCTCGGTGCGCGGCGTCGTCCCCACGCCGCCCCAACAGGGATCGCTGTGGGGCGAGCTGGAGGGCTACCTCGCCCAGAGCGGCATCCGCCCGGCCGCGCCGTGCTTCAGCTTGTACCACGACGATGAGTACAAGGAGAAGGATTGGGACATCGAGGCCTGCGAGCCGATCGAGGCCGATGCGCCCGAGACTGAACGCGTCAAGGTGCGCACCCTGCCGGCCGTCGAGACGATGGCCTGCACCGTGCATCCCGGGCCGTTCGTCACCATCGGCGAGGCGTATGACGCCATCGGCAAGTGGATCAGCGCCAATGGCTACCGCATCGTCGGCCCTGGCCGCGAGATCTACCTGCACGTTACCGAGGAGGGTACTGGCATGGTCAGCCAGACGGCCGCGGATACCCTCACCGAGATCCAGTTCCCGGTAGAAAAGGCCTGACGGAGAAGCAGCCGATGAAGAACGATTTCAAGCGTAACTGGGTCGGATGGGTGCTTGTCATTCTCAACCTGCTGGCTGCGCTCAACTCCACCTACTTCTTCTTGGGGCAGCTTGGTGTTGGCGCAGTCGGCTGGCTGATGATGAACACCTGCGCGCCCAGCGTTTTCTTGTTCGTGCTGGGCTTCCTGGTGAGCAGCCCGCTGCTTATGGCGGCAGCCGGCGTGTTGATGTTTCGCTATGGGACATTGGGGATGTTCGTTTTCGCATGGGATGGCTACAATATCATTCCCCAAATCGGCCATATCCTGATGACGCTGGCGGTGCTCTACATCCTTGTGGATGTCATTCGCAACCGTCGGTGGAGGGCGCTTGGCTGGGGATTGGCGTTGGGTCTTGCCATCTTGATCCCGCTGGTGTTCGCGCAGAACGCGTGGTTCGCCGCCAAACCCGGCGTGATGGAGAAGCTTTTCAGCGGGAGTCTGTACCCCCAACGCCCCTGATTCGAAGGGTGTGCAATGTGACAGTCGCTTCCGAAGTGACTGTCACATTTGTTTCACATCACACAAAGCGGGGAATTGTTGTAGAATAGTTTCCATGCTATCCACGATCAATATCCTCTTTCTCGCTGCCGAAGCCGAGCCATTCGTCAAGGTGGGCGGATTGGCCGACGTGGGTGGGTCGCTGCCGCTTGCCCTGCGCGCCCTGCCCGGCGAGCCGCGCCTGGACGTGCGCCTGGCGCTTCCCCTCCACCGCGCCCTACAGGTTGACCGCGCCGCTCTGACGCCCCGCGCCAAGTTCTCTCTGGAGCGCGGCGGGAGCGATCTTCCGGTCCAAGTCCTGGAGGGCGAACTCCAGGGGATGCCGGTCTATTTCATTGACGGAGGGCCGATCTCCGATGCGGCTACAGTCTACACCCGCGACCCGGCCTTCGACCGCGAGAAGTACACCTTCTTCTCGCTGGCCGCGCTGGAGATGCCCCGTCACTTGGGCTGGCGGCCGGATATCCTCCACGCCAACGACTGGCACACCGCCCTGGCGCTCTATGCCCTGCGCGCCCGGCAGAGCGATCCTTTCTTGGCTGGCATGAAGTCAGTGCTGACCCTCCACAACCTGCCCTACATGGGCGGCGACGGCTCGCGGCAGCTCGCCGCCTATGGCCTGAAGCCGGTGGAAGATGAGGCGCTGCCGCAATGGGCGCATACCCAACCGCTGCCATTGGGATTGTGGGCTGCGGACGCGCTAGTTGCCGTCTCGCCGACCTACACGCAGGAGATCCTGACGCCGGAGTTTGGCTGCGGGCTGCAGAATTTCCTGCGCGGACGCGGTGACGCGTTCTCGGGCATCCTGAACGGTCTTGATACCTCCTCCTGGAACCCGGCGGTTGATCCCGCGCTGGCAGCCAATTTCGACGCCCGCCGCCTCGCCTCCCGCCCGGCGAACAAGGCTGCCTTGCAGGAACATCTCGGCCTGAATAACGAGCCTGACCTCCCGCTGTTGGCGATGGTTGGACGCATTGATCCGCAAAAGGGTGTGGACATCGTCTTGGACGCTGCGCGCCAGATCGTGCATCTGCCCTGGCAGATGATTATCTTGGGCAAAGGCGATGCTTCGCTGGAAGATGGCGCCCGCAGGCTGGAGGCCGATTTCCCCGGCCGCGTGCGCGCCGTCATTGACTATAATGCCCCGCTGGGACGGCTGATATACAGCGGCGCGGATATCTTCCTGATGCCCTCGCGCTACGAACCCTGCGGCCTGGCGCAGATGATCGCCATGTGTTATGGATGCGTGCCGCTCGTGCGCGCAACCGGTGGATTGAAAGATACGGTCGAAGAGGGGCGCACAGGTTTCTTGTTCGGAGCGGCTTCCGCCGAGGCTCTGGCTGAGACGATCCGCGGCGCGCTGGCCGTCTATCCCCAAAGGGAGAAGTGGCGAAAACTACAGCGCAACGGCATGAAACAGGATTTTTCGTGGTCGCGTTCCGCCAGCCAGTATGCCTCACTGTACTGGTCACTGAACGCCGCATACTGAATACTGTCAACTTGTCAACTTGTCAACTTGTTTACTTGTCTACTTGTCTACTGATCCAAAGAGAGGTGCCTCATGAAAACTCGTGCTGTCATCATGGCTGGGGGGGAAGGTTCCCGTCTGAGCGTGCTGACCGTCAAACGTACCAAGCCGGCTGTCCCGTTTGCCGGGAAGTATCGCATCATTGACTTCACCCTCTCGAATTGCGTCAACTCCGGCATCTTCGACGTGATGATCCTGGCGCAGTACCGTCCCCATTCGCTCATCGAGCATATCGGCGCCGGCGGCCCCTGGGACCTCAACCGCGATTTCACCGGCGGCGTGCGCATGTATACGCCTTACAAGGCGCGCGCCGGCGCGGACTGGTACGAGGGCACTGCTGATGCTGTCCAGCAGAATTATGCCTTTATCAAACAGTCTCAACCGGATCAGGTGCTTATCCTCTCGGGCGATCATGTCTACGCCATGGATTATGATGCCATGATCACCTTCCACCGCGACCATGCAGCTGAGTTGACCATGGCCACCATTCGCGTTCCGCAGAGCGAGGCCTCACGCTTCGGCATCCTTGGCGTGGAAAGTGATTACCGCGTCTCGTCATTTGTCGAAAAGCCCTCCAGGCCGCCCTCAGACCTGGCTAATATGGGCGTCTACGTTTTCAACTTGGACGCGCTCGACCGCGCCCTGTGGGATGACCATCAGCGCAGCGACTCATCCCACGATTTTGGCAAGGATTTGATCCCACGCATGTTGCAGAAGAAGAGGCGCGTCTATGCCTACCCTTACACCGGCTACTGGGTGGACGTGGGTACGATCGAATCTTACTGGCAGGCGCACATGGACTTGTTAGATAATCCGCCGCCGCTGGACTTGAGCGACCGCGGCTGGGTCATCCATACCCGCACCGAGGAACGCCCCCCGGTTCGCGTAGCCACAAATACAAATATCCTCAACTCCATGCTTTCGGATGGCTGCGTGATCGAAACTGGCGCGCAGATAAATTGCAGCGTGCTTTCTCCGGGTGTGGTCGTCCGCACCGGCGCGGTTGTGCGCAATTCGATCTTGTTGACGGATGTTGTCATCGAAGCCGGAGCCGTGGTCGAACGCGCCATCATAGATAAGCGCAGCCGGGTCGGGCAGGGAGCCCGCGTCGGTTCAGCCGATGAGAAGTCAGGCCTGACCGTGATCGGCAAGAACAGTCAGGTTCCGCCCGGAACGACTATCGAAGCGGGTGTGACCATCGCCACTGATGTTATTGATTCCGATTACCCGGGTCTGCGGGTAAAATCGGGTCAGACCATTCAAACCAAGAGACAACCCTATGAAATTTGAGCGCGTTTCCGGCATCCTCCTGCATCCTACCAGTCTGCCCGGGCCATACGGCATCGGCGACCTTGGCCCGCAGGCCTACGCCTGGGTGGATTTCCTGGCCGCATCCGGCTGCAAACTCTGGCAGGTGCTGCCGCTCGGCCCGACCGGGTACGGCGATTCGCCTTACCAGTGTTTCTCAGCCTTTGCCGGCAATCCCTATCTCATCAGCCCCGACTTTTTGCTGGACGAAGGACTGTTGACCACAGATGATCTAAGTGATCGCCCGGACTTCCCGGCAGATCGCGTGGACTTCGGCCTGATTTTCCACTGGAAGCCGATATTGCTCGACCGCGCTTTCACCCGCTTCGAATCGGATCCCCGGCCTGCTTTGCGCGCCGACTTCGACTCCTTCCGCACCGAGAACGCCGCCTGGCTCGAAGATTACGCCCTGTTCATGGCTTTGAAGGAATCTCATGGCGGTGGCTCGTGGGAGAACTGGCCCGAACCGCTCCGAAAACGTGACCCCGCGGCCCTCGCGGAAGCCCGTAAATCCCTTACGCATCACGTTTTACGTTTTACGTTTTACCAATTCCTCTTCTTCCAACAATGGCACGCCCTCAAAGCCTACGCCAACGCCAACGAATGCGGCGTCCAGATCATCGGCGATATCCCCATCTTTGTCGCCTACGATAGCGCGGATATCTGGGCGCACCCGCAGTTGTTCTACCTGGACGAGGCCGGCCGGCCGACCGTCGTGGCGGGCGTCCCGCCGGATTATTTCTCGCCGACCGGCCAGTTGTGGGGCAATCCACTCTACCGCTGGGATGTGCACCAGGCGACCGGATACGCCTGGTGGTTGGAACGCTTCCGCGCCATTTTGAAGATGGTGGACATCGTCCGATTGGATCATTTCCGCGGCTTTGCCGGCTACTGGGAAGTCCCGGCCGGCAACCCGACGGCTGAGATCGGTCGCTGGGTCCCCGGCCCCGGCCTGGATTTCCTCGCTGCTGTCAACCGCGCGTTGAGCGGAGAGGCTGTCGGGGCGGATGGCTGTCCGTCCATGCCCATCATCGCCGAGGACCTGGGACTCATCACGCCGGATGTCGTTGCCATGCGCGAGAAATTCTGCCTGCCGGGGATGAAAATCCTGCAATTTGGCTTTTCCGGGCCGGGAAACCCCTTCCTGCCGCACCACTACTCCCATAATTGCGTGGCCTACACCGGCACGCACGATAACGATACCGCGCGTGGCTGGTATGAGTCAGCGCCGGAGAACGAGCACGATTTTGCCCTGCGTTATCTTGGCTTGAAGCGGAGTCCGCAGTCTCTGACTGCGGATGCAATGTCGGAGACATTGCACTCCGGCGAGTCTTTCGCCTGGGAACTTATCCGCGCCGTCTGGTCCTCGGTGGCCGTCTTCGCCATCGCCCCGATGCAGGACCTGCTCAACCTGGGCACGGAAGCGCGCATGAACTATCCCTCCCATTTGGGCAGCAATTGGGGCTGGCGGATGGGGGAGAGGGTGTTGAGCGAGGAATTGAAAGAAAAGTTGAAGAAATTGAATTATCTTTACAGCCGGTAACCTGGCTTTACCCCTTTTTGAACTCTGTCAAAGGGCCGATCATTTTTCTCAGTGCAGAATGGTGAGAGGAGCATTTGCAGGCTTAAGCCCTGTTGAGAAATGAACCCCACCTGGCTTTCGGCCGGCGAGCCCAAAACCTGACAGATCTCCACGAAACCTTTCCCACCACAGGCTCATGTCCTCGCGAATGCCACTGACAGACAAGAGCCCCTTGAGACCTGTCAGGTTTGCAGTTTCACGGTGAGTAGCACGGAATCGCCAAAAGTTGCCGCTTTTTATCTGGCAACTACCGATAGGCCTTCGCCGGCACCTCAAAGTAGCGATCTGGCTTTTCAGCCTTACGCTGAATGGCAAAGAAACGCCGTTCTATCTCCTTGAGGACAGCCGCATCGTAGTAAACCATTCCGCAATTGAGGCAAATCTCAACTGGAGTGTTTGGCACCAGCAAGTATTCACCCTGGTAGCCATAAAGATATTCGATTCGACGTTCTTCATAGCGGTCGCTGCCGCAAAAGTTACATTGCACTTTCCGCATTGGTCTTCTCTCCTCGTGTCCAGGGATCAACAAATTTCGGTGGGCGTGGAATGTAGACAGTGACGAGCGCCACTTTCTCCCCACGCCAACCGCAGACAGCATGAATGGGCACTTCCTTTGCAAAACCCACAACCAGGCAACTTTCGCCGCGACCGGTGTCGGGATACTGTTCAAGCATCTCTCCATTCAGTAGAGCTTCTTCAACCTGAGCAAAGGTCAACTCAGCGGCTCTGCGCTCAATCTCCGCGTGATGGGTATAGGCGTATTGGTCGGCGCGAACTTTGGCTTTGATCTCTTCGATGTCCATATTTCAACCAGCAATAGCAGAGCGGCGATTGGCAAAGTTTCACTTGAGCGAAGCGATGGCGACTAATCGGTCAAGCGCACATTGCCTGGCAGCATCCAGCACCGCCTCACTCATTCCCGCGCAGCCTCCACTTGACATCCTCACGAATGAATCGCGCCGTGATCTCCCCCTGATGGGTCTCGAGATAGCGCCGCAGGGCCTCGACAATCATGCTATTCAAATCAGGGAACCAGCCTTCTTGGAGGTGATCCTTGACCTGCTCCGCCAGACGGGGAGGCTATTGAATGGCGGTCTGAGTCTCTGCCATAGGAACCTCTCTGTATCTGACCAGATTATAACGCATCTCGTAACTGCCCGCCGCAGACTTCCGAAGTCTCAAAGACCTCGGAGGTCTGCCTTCTGCTCTATCTTCGCCCAAGTATCCTTCAGCGTCACTGTGCAATATCTCCCAACCGCCTGTCAAGTCCCAAAACCCAGAAATCGCTCTCCCTGCCCTTCTCCCTCGTCAGACTTTCTTCCGGAGACCTGACATGTCTCATCCGCGCTGCTGCCATTATGACGCTCGCGTGGACGTGGGACTCCGAACGCAAGGCTTTCGCGGACGTGTACCCGTAAGGGTAGACATATCAGGTCTTAACCAGCAGTTCCCCAGATCGGTGTGTTCAGGAAAATCTAGCGGGTTCATTTCACCCTGACCACTTTTCCGTTTGTCATCTTCTTCAGATCCTCCGGCGTCAACACGAAAACCGCGTTCGGCGTACCGGCTGCCCCCCAGATCGAGGCGTATTGCAGCAGATCTTCGTCAATGAAGGTTTCGATTGGCTGGTTGTGAGCGAGCGGCGGCACACCACCGATGGCGAAACCAGTGATGGTTCGGACAAAATCCGCATCCGCGCGGCGGATGGATTCCCCGGCGTACTGGCTGATGCGCGCCTCGTCGACGCGGTTGGCGCCGCTGGTCAGGACGAGCACTGGCTTACCCGAAGCCTGTCCGCGAAAGACGAGCGATTTGACGATCTGTCCCAGCGTGCAGCCCACACGGGTGGCCGCCTCAGCCGAGGTGCGTGTGTTCTCCACGAATTCGATCACGGTGCAGTCGAAGCCCAGGGCGTGCAGCGTATCCTGTACCTTCTGGGCTGATGGGCTGAGGATTTTCCTTTTATCGTTATCCATGTTTCCTCGCGGTGACGATCTCGACCGGAAATCCCCACATTGCCTTTTGGGCGGCTTCGGCAAGCTCGAATCCGGCCGCTTCGATGATTTTGCGCACGTAGATGGGACGGCAATCCACGAGGGCGGGCATGCGGGCGTGGAACCACTCGTAGATTTGTACAGCCTGGCAATCTTTTTTCTCCAATGCCACCACGCCCAGCCGCCCATCTTCGCGCAGCACCCGTTTGCACTCGCCCAGCACAAGCGGGATTTCGGGCGTGTCGAAGAGTTCCAGCGTGAAACTGATAAAGATTGCATCGAAGGAGTTATTTTCAAAAGGTAGATCGGCCGCATCACCGAGACGTAGTTCGACCCGGCTTGATAATCCGGCGCGGGCGATTTTTACCTGTGCAACCCGGAACATCCCTTCCGAGAGGTCAATTCCAAATACTTTGCCGGTTTCACCGGCTGAAAGTGCCAGCGCGACCAGACCCTGGCCGGTGCCGAAGCCGATCTCCAGCACCTTCTCCCCGGCCTGGACGTTCAACATCCGCAAGCCGGTTTTCGTGAAATGCTTTTCGCTGCTGGCAAACCAATCGTACCAGCGGCTGAGACGGTCGTAATTGTGCCGGGTGTTTGGATTCATCCTTCATCCTTCATCTATCATCTTTTCTCTTTCATCCTTCCTACTTCAGCCCAAATCCCTGCACTTCCAGCGCGGCGCGCAGACCGGTACGCGCCGGCTGCGAGGCGCGCCGGGCGGAATGTTCTGTCCAGCCGCAGTCTTCCATTTCGCCTTCTTGGCCCGGAACTGGTACCTGCCGCCCCTCGTAAATGCCGCTTGCAAGCATGGCGCGGTCGTATTCGCGTAAGGTGGC
>JASEHI010000076.1 GCA_030018695.1 Anaerolineales bacterium | reverse complement strand
GATTGAGCCAATTTGACCGTCTTTCAAAACCTGCGGGACGGTTGCTTCAACTGAAGTGAAATACACCCAATTGATTTAGTATCTTTTCAAGAATGGGTGGGGTGTAGAAAGACGGGCTTCGCCTGTTTTTCCACTCCCCCCAATCCATCTTATTGACAAGATACATGATCTATTTGCTGTCAGTATACAATCAGCGCGGCATTAACGCAAGTATTTTAACTGCGCAATGTAGCGCCCAGTTCCTGCTCCAGCCGGCGCAGGATGCGCGTGCGGATACCGGCCACATCCTTGTCCGTCAGCGTTTTGTCCGGCGCCTGGTAGGTCAGGCTGTAAGCCAGACTCTTTTTACCCGCGCCGATCTTCTCGCCGCGATAGAGATCGAACAAGCGCACATCGGCCAGGATCTTGCCACCGGCCTGACGGATGACCTCCGCGAGGCGTTCGGCTGGCAGGGATTCGTCCACGACCAGGGCCAGGTCTTCCAGCACGGGCGGGTAGGCAGGCACCGGCCAGCTTTCGTATCGTTCGGGGATGAGGGAGAGCAGCGCATCCAGGTCCAATTCAGCAGCCAGGAGGGGGGAGGTGGGCAGGTCGTAATTTTGGCGTACCTGTGGATGCAGTTCGCCGAAGACGCCAATTTCCCGCTCACCAGCCATGAGACGGGCGCACTTGCCAGGGTGGAAAGTCGGGTGTTGATGTAATGCGTAGGTCGGGTGTCCGTGTAATTCGTAGGTCGGGTTTCCATACCCGACTTCGTCAGGTTTAGAAACCTGACCTACATGCGGTACGTAGGTCGGGTTTCCATACCCGATTTCGTCAGGTTTAGAAACCTGACCTACGTGCAGCTCCTCCAACAAGACAGCCAGTATGCCTTTCAAGTCATAGAAATCCATCGCGGCCGTATCGGCTGGCTGCCATCCAGCCACGCCGTGCGGGCCGGTCAGGACGATGGCCAGCCGCTGCGGTTCGTCGGGTAGACCGTCATCTTGCGAGGCAAGGAACACCGGGCCGATCTCGAAGAGCGCCATGCGCGTCCGGATGCGGGCGTTGCGCTCGACGACTTCCATCACGGAAGAGAGCAGGCTTTGCCGCATCACGCAGCGGTCGCTGGCGATGGGTTTTGCCAGTTGAACGTAGGCGGCGGGGTTTAAATTCATGCCCAGGCGCGCCTCGCGCTCGATCGAGGTCATGCGGTAACTGACCACTTCCTGCAGTCCCATCTTGACCAACAGGTCGCGAATGCGTTCCTCGCGTTCCAGGCCTGGATTGCTGCGCTGCGGCGGGAGTTCGTCCGAGAGCCGCGTCTCCGGGATGCGGTCGTAGCCATAGATGCGGGCGATCTCCTCGAGCAAATCTGCCTTGCCGATGATGCCCTCGCTGATGTCCAGGCGGTGATCAGGGGCGGTGGCGCGTACCGTGATGCGTGATGCGTAATGCGTAAGTTCGCAGTGGAACTCGAGGGACGCCAGGATTTTGATGATTTCCTCGGCTGAAAGGTCAATGCCCAGCCAACGCTTCACGTCCTCGGGCGCGATCTCGACCGTCGGCGCGGCGGGAGGCAGGGGATAGTTGTCCACCAGCCCATGCGCGACGACTCCATCCGCCCACTGGCGCATCAGTTCCAAGCCGCGTCGCACGCCGCGTTCGGCAAGAGCCGGATGCACGCCGCGCGAGAAGCGGAAGCTGGCCTCGGAGGGCAGATTCTGGGCGCGTGCCGTGCGGCGGATGTTGGTGAAATTCCACGCCGCGCCCTCGAGCAGGATATCGCGGGTCTTTTCGCTGACCTCAGATTCAGCGCCGCCCATTACGCCAGCGATAGAGAGTGGGCCGGCAGTGTCACACACCAGCACGGTTTTTTCGTCCAGTGTGCGTTCCACCTTGTCCAGGGTGGTGAGCTTCTCTCCCGGCCCGGCCGTGCGGGTGATGATCTTTGGCACTTTGTGGGGCCGATTGCCAATCCGCCCTACCAGCGCTTCGTGGGGCGGATTGGCAATCCGCCCTACCAACACATCGTAATCAAACGCGTGCAGCGGCTCACCGATCTCCAACATGGCATAGTTGGTCGCGTCCACGATATTGTTGATCGGGCGCATCCCGGCCAGTTTCAGCCTGCGCTGCACCCAATACGGGCTGGGGCAAATCTCCACATTTTCGATCAAACCCAGCACGAAGCGCGGATTCAACTCCGGATTGGTAATTTCGATAGAAATGCGTCCCTCTATCGTCTGCCCTTCCGCCTTCGCCCCTCCGCCTTCATCTTTCATCCCCCCGCCTTCATCCTTTATCTTTCCGCTTTCATCTTTCATCCTTCCGCTTTCATCTTTCAAAGGCACACCGGTCAAGGCCGCCACCTCGCGCGCCACACCCAGGATGCTGGCGGCGCGGGCGGTGTTCGGCAGGATGGAGATGTCCAGCACGGCGTCACCCATATAATCCACCAGCGGCGTGCCGAGCGGGGCATCCTCATCCAGAAAAATCACGCCCTCGTGATCTTCGGAGATGCCCAATTCCTTCTCGGAGCAGATCATCGAATAGGAATCGAAGCCGCGGATCCTGGCGCGCTTGAGCGTGGTCAGTACCTGTCCGGGCTGGTGGCCGTCGTAGATTTGCGCCCCTTCGCGCGCATAAGCCACTTTGAGCGGCTTTTCCAACGGGCCAATGCCTTTATACGGGAACAGGTTCGGCGCGCCGGTCAGGACGACGTGTTCCTGCTCGCCGTCTTCGAGTTTGCACAACACCAACCGGTCGGCGTTGGGATGCGGCAGCACCTCTGACACCCAGGCGACGACAATTTTATCGGCCGCCCACTCAATCCCGGTGGCGTTAATTTCAAGCCGGGATTCAGCGCTTGTCTGGCCTTCGATCCGCCCGGCCGGTAGAGGGTATCCAACGTAACGGACTTCGTCCACCTCCAGCCCTGCCAGCGTCAGCTTTCGCGCCAGGTCTTCGATGGGGATGGTGATTTCGACAAAATCTTTCAACCAAGAAATGGGGACTTTCATAAGAACCTCCTCGAGATTCGATGTTCGAGATTCGAGAATCGGGAATCGAGATTAGTGCTTGTCGCCTGGAGTATCTTCTATATAAGGCTCAAAAGGTTCACGGACGGCGTGATGAGCGCCGGGTTCATTGACGCCCTGCTTGCTGCGCTTTAGATAGGCAATATAGCCATTGATCAGGCGGGTCAGATCTTCGCCATTCTGTCCCAGTTCTTGATAAAGGGCGTCAGGGAGGTAATCAAGTTCATGGGCAAGTACGATATGGGAAAGAGTCTCCTCCAAAGAGCCTCGGGCGATATAGCAAAAACGAACGTTATCCTGATAGTAATAGCGCCCGTACCCCTCCGCGATGTTGGCCGGGATGCTTTGGGCTGAACGCCGTATCTGCTGGTTAAGCGCCCACTTCTCTTCAGGGGGCAACAAAGGAAGAACTTCACGGTGCACCTTCAAAGCAAAATCCTTCGCCTTTCGCCATACTTCGAGCCTTTGCAATCCCTGGATACTCATGCCTCTCTCCTCCAATGAACAACTACTCTTTACTGAACAACTACTCTCTACTCTCTCTTCTCTACTCTCTGAAATCAGAACTGCTCCAAGAAGCGCAAATCATTTGCCCAGAAATAGCGGATATCTTCGATATGATGGCGCAGCATGGTGACGCGCTCCGGGCCGATGCCGGCTGCAAATCCACTGTATTTCTCGGGGTCGTAACCGCCGTTGCGCAGCACGACCGGATGCACCATGCCGCAGCCCATGATCTCCAGCCAGCCGCCGTCCTTACACACCGGGCAGCCCTGACCGCCGCACAGGAAACACTCCACGTCCACTTCAGCGCTCGGCTCGGTGAACGGGAAGTAGGAGGCGCGGAAGCGTGTGCGGACGTTCTGCCCGAACATACGGCGGGCAAAATCAGCGATCGTACCCTTCAAATCGCCGAAGGTGATGTCATGCCCAACCGCCAGCACTTCCAGTTGGTTGAACTGGATATCCTTGCGCGCATTGACCTCCTCGTAGCGGAAGCACATGCCCGGCAGGATGATGCGCACCGGCGGTGGGTTATCGGGATTGGCCGCCGAGAACTCGCGCATGGCGCGGATTTGCCCTGGCGAGGTGTGCGTGCGCAGGATGAGCGGGTTATCGCCCCGCTCACCAGCGCTCTTGATAAAGAACGTATCCTGCATATCGCGGGCGGGATGGTCGGGCGGGAAGTTGAGCAATTGGAAGTTATACTCGTCCGTCTCGACCTCGCGCGAGCGGTAGACCTGGAAGCCCATCTCACCGAAGACGCGGAACATCTCCCGCAGTGTCTGTGTGGTCGGATGCAGACGGCCGAGCGGGAACGGGCGACCCGGCAGGGTGACGTCCAACTGTTCCTGCTCGAGCGAATGCTTCAGAGCTGCCTCTCGCATCTCTGCGGACTTCGCGCCGTGCGCCGCTTCGAGGGCCTTTTTCACCTCGTTGGCGCGCTGACCGACCGCCGGGCGTTCCTCCTTCGAAAGCCCGCCCAGCCCGCTGAAGACCTGCATTAACGGCGAACTGCGCCCCAGGCGGGCGACGCGCCAGGCTTCCAGCGCGGCTTCATCCTGGACGAGCTGGAGGGCTTCCATAGCCTTTTGCTTAATGTGACTAAGTTGTTCGAGCATATTACCTCCGTAATGCGTAAAACGAAAAACGTAAATGGATAGGTGATTACGTTTTACGCTTTTACGTTTTAATAACAAACTCCCATCCCATTCAGGGACGGGAGAGGGGTTCCCGTGGTACCACCCAATTTAGTCGCTTGCGCGGCTCGCTTGTTAGAGAGCAGAGATGAGAGATTGGAGATTAGTCAAACTAATCTCTACTCTCGACTCTCGACTCTCCTCCCTTCTAACGCTGGGACTGCGGCTCAAACTACAAAACGTAACACGTAACACGTAACACGTAACACGTTCTTCACCTGAGCAGCTCGGGAGGGAACTTCGGCCAGTTGCTGCTGAGCGCGGGTCTCAATCTATGCCCGGCGCATCCCTGTCAGTTTTCGCTGGCGTACTTTCCTCCGTCAAAGCCATTGGAGAGAATTGGTTGTTGCCTTATTATCCGCAGAATCGAGCGGGTGTCAAGGGAAGACTCGTCAAGGCGTTGGGGCATCAGCGGGAGGCGGCGTAAGGTTTTCAGCGCCGGGCCAGGGTAAATAGGACGCGAACACTTGCAGGTCAACCCCACCGTCAGCCGGTCTGCGGCTCAAATAATAGAGATTATATAAACTTTGATTCCAAAGCGTTCCCAAACCTACGGCGGATGTGTATCCGTAACTCTGAACCTGCTTGCCGACCACCTCATCCATCGCGCCGTATGGATAGGCAAAGCTCCTCACCGGAACGCCCAACGCCTCCTGGAGATTAATACGGGATTGAGCGATTTCAAAATTCAAGCGGTCGTGCGCCTCGCGCAGGTCGGCATGGGTCATGCTGTGACTGCCCACTTCCCAGCCGGCTGCCGCCATTTCTTTGATCTGGTCAATACCCATATAGCCATCCGCATGTAGCCTGTTGGCGATGATATACATCACGCCTGTAAACCCATATTTCTGCATGATCGGGAAGGCATTTGTATAAACATTGAGGTTGCCGTCGTCGAAGGTGATCACGACCGGGCGATCAGGCAGGAGAGCGCTGCTCATGATCGCCTCGACCAGTTGAGAAATGGTGATTGACGTGTAACCCCAGTCGCGCAAAGCTTTCATCTGCGCTTCGAAGTCCTCTGGCGAAGTGTAGTAACTCGAGGCAGCTGGAGAGCTGGCAGTTCCAATGTGATGGTAGAGCAGGATCGGACAGACGACCTTGCCCGGCCCTTGCACCGCCCAGGTTGGGGTCGGCGTTAGGGTGGGCGTAAGCGTCAGTGTGACTGTGGAGGTCAGGGTTGCGGTGCTGGTGAGCGTGGGGAGGGGAGTCTGCGTCTCAGTCTCAGTGGGAAGAGCCGTGGCAGAAGGCAAGTCAGGGATCGTTTCTCCGTGCGCAGCACTTACTCGGTTGCAACCTACCAAAGATACAGATACCAGTAAAAGAATCGTCAGCGCGAAGCGGTAATGTGACATTGTTGGATTTCTAGTCGCTTTGCTGTTTTTGCCATCCACTGCAACCTCAACTTTCATGAAGTTGCAGTCAAAGATACTACAATTCTCTCAGGTGCGGTTTTTGCCTAAATGCATTTTATCACTTTAGAGCATTGGTTGACGCATAATTTATGAGCAACGGAGTCCGACGACTCCTGTCGTCGGCATGGCAAGAAACCGGATTCTGATGATTTCGAGCTCCTTGTGGGCAAAATAAAGATTGCCATTCCATCCTTTTTGTGGAATAATAGCTTTGCCGCGTGTATCCTTGCATCTGCGTGAACACGACGGCGTAAGCTGACGACCTGCAACTTTCAACCCCATTTGTGGCTGCCCGGCTGTGGGTAAGGGAATAAAGGGGGAAGAGGCTTCCCAACTCAAAGTCCGGGCCGGCCCCTACCTTTCACGGAGGGTACCTTGTCCACGCTATCTCCTGCTTCTTTTTCGACTTCCGAACGCAAGAAAGTCACCACGCTGACGCTGCGCCAAAAGAAAGCGCGCGGCGAGCCAATCAGCATGTTGACGGCTTACGATTACCCGACCGCGCTGGCGATGGATCAGGCCGGATTGGATGCCATCCTGGTCGGCGATTCGCTCGGCATGGTGGTGCTGGGCTATCCCAATACGTTGCCCGTTACGATGGAAGAGATGCTGCACCACTGCCGGGCGGTGGCGCGCGGCGTAAAATCAGCCTTGCTGATCGGGGATATGCCGTTCATGTCCTACCAGGTTTCGGTGGAAGAGGCGCTGCGCAACGCCGGACGTTTTTTGCAGCAAGGCAGCATGGACGCGGTCAAGCTGGAAGGCGGGCGTGAGCGCTTGGATGCCGTGCGCGCCATCCTCGGCGCGGGCATCCCGGTTATGGGACACCTCGGCCTGACACCGCAATCGGTGCATCAATTGGGCGGCTTCCGTCCGCAAGGGCGCACGGCTGTCGCGGCCAAACGTCTGCTGGAAGATGCCCTGCTGCTCGAGGAAGCGGGGTGTTTCGGCCTGGTGCTGGAATCGGTCCCGGCGCGGCTGGCGGAGCTGGTCACCAAGCGGGTGCACATCCCGACCCTCGGCATCGGGGCTGGATTGGGCTGCGATGGCCAGGTGCTGGTCACGCACGACCTGCTCGGCCTCTTTGAGCGCTTCACGCCCAAGTTCGTCAAAAAATATGCCGACTTTCACGCCGATATGAAACGCGCCTTCCGCGCATTCATCACCGACGTGGAGGCAAAATCGTTCCCAGCCGAGGAGCATACAGTCGAGATGCCGGATGAGGAATGGGAAGCGTTGTTGAGGGAGTTGGCTTGAGAAGTTACGTTTTACGTTTCACGTTTTTCGAGGCACGTAAAACGTAATCCGTAATCCGTAATTCGTAATGGTTGAGTGATATGGAGTCTCTGCTTATCATCGGCAGCGGCGCTCTTGCCACACTTTTTGCGGCGCGTCTTTCTGCGACGGGCGTGGATGTGACCATGCTCGGAACCTGGCCGGCCGGGTTGGATGCGCTGCGCAAGGAGGGGGCGCGCCTGGTTGATGCGGATGGCGTGGAACGTGCATACACCGTCCGCGTAACAGACGATCCGGCTGAATGTCGTTGGGCGCGCTTTGCGCTGGTACTGGTCAAAGCCTGGCAGACCGAACGCGCGGCAAGTCAATTGGCCAGTTGCCTGAGAGAAGATGGCCTGGCGCTGACCCTGCAGAATGGCCTGGGCAATCGCGAGATTCTCTCGGAGAGTCTGGGGCTTGGGCGCGTGGCTCTCGGCGTGACCACCACCGGCGCGACCCTGCTCGGCCCCGGCCTGATACGCCTGGGCGGCGAAGGAACGATCTCGCTGGAGGCGCACCCGCGTCTCGCAGCTTTGGAGGCGACGCTGCGTGCGGCTGGATTCGCGATCAATGTGATCGCCGACGCTCGTTCATTGCTGTGGGGAAAATTGGCCATCAATGCCGCCATCAATCCGTTGACGGCCTTGCTGCGCGTGCCCAATGGCGAATTGCTCCAGCGTCCGACAGCGCGCCTCTTGATGGCTGAATTGGCCCGCGAGGCGGCCGCGGTGGCGCAGGCGCAAAGGGTGGAACTGCCGTTCGAGAATCCAGAAAGCGCCGCCGAAGAGGTGGCGCGGCGGACGGCAGCCAATCGTTCGTCCATGCTCCAGGATGTGCTGCGCGGCGCGCCGACCGAAATTGATGCCATCTGCGGGGCAATCGTCCGTGCCGGGGAGGCGGCGGGCATGCCGGCGCCGCTCAACCGGCTGATGTGGCAACTGGTCGGCGCGCTGTGACCCGCTTTCTTCCCCTGAATTATCAGGCGTGGTAAGATATAGGCAATTCTTTTTTGGAGGTACTGGATGCGTAAATTGTTCTTCATATTGGCTTTGATAGCCCTCTTTTTCTTGCCGATCGGAGCTGGAGCAAAGCCGGAAATCAAATTTAGCTCGGTATCTGTCCAACTGTGGCCGGAGTTCGATAAGCCCAGCATGTTGGTAATTTACGAAATTGCGCTTTCAGCGGATACCGCTCTCCCACTGGACCTGAATTTCCGCATGCCTGCTGCTGGAACACTGCATGTGATCGCGGTTGGCTCAACACCAGAAACGGTCAGCGATACGGGGGTCGTTTACGAAGTAGATGCAGGTAGTCTATGGTCAACGGTATCCATAAAAAGCGTCAGCCAGCGCGTCATTCGCATAGAGTATTACGACAATCTGGAGAAACAAGGCAATGCGCGCCATTATCTTTATCGCTGGCCGAGCGATTATGCAGTGGATTCCTTTGCGATCAGGTTTCAAATGCCGGTGGATGCCTCTGGATTGCAGACCGTACCGGCGCTAAATACCAGCTTTACTGGCGATTTTGGCTTAACTTACTACGCTGCGGATTTCGGATCCCTGCCTGCCGGTCAGGAATTTACACTGGAGGTGGATTACCAGAAGACGACCGATACGCTGAGTGTATCTAGCCCAAATATTCAACCGGCAGAGAATCTTGCAAATGCCACCGGGCGTGTGACATTGGCGAAGTATGTCCTCTGGGTTCTGGGAGGACTGGGAATCCTTTTGATCCTCTTCGCTCTGGCAGGAGGTTTAGTTTATTGGCAAGGCCGCGTTCGGGGACCCAGTGCTGAGGCGCGTAAACGCCACGCCCCGCGCCGGGAGGCGAATGGTGAGCAAAGCGGAGCGATCTACTGTCACCAATGCGGACGGCGCGCTCAGCCGGGTGACGTTTTCTGCCGCGCCTGCGGCACGCGCTTGCGCCGCGGGGAGCAATAAGCCTCCAGGGATCGCCATCCCGGCTGCGCTGCTGGCTGCCATCGGGCTGGTTGTCCAGCAGCGACCGCCGAATTTCGCACGAGTCGCTTTTGGCGTATTTGAAGCAGTATCAGTTGATATAGGCAGGCGAAGACCCTGGCAATCAGGGTCTTTTTTGTTTTAAGTCAGTTACCATTTTGGCAGATTTGTCTTCGCGGATGCCAGGGAAATTGCCGTTTCAGGGAGAGTATAGCGTGACGGGGTATGAGGAGGTGAGGGTAGAGGGAGATGGCATGTTGGAATTGTTCTTCAGGCGTGGACTTGACTCATCCTTTCCATTCCAATACGCCAAGATGAATCAGGTTTTCGTTGGCTGTGTCTTTTATGGTGTGGATGGGTTTACCCCACCCTACTAATTCCTGACAAAGCGATTCCAGTTTACCTCCTGGTTCAGCGTGCAAGACTAATATTCGCTCTGCCAGTGCAGCGACCAGACGATTGCGCTCATAGGATATTTTGGCCTGCGCGCGGCGGACGGTACTGTCGAAAGACGATATCAGAGTCAGCCGACCATCTTCCAATGGTTTATGATATTCAGAGGGAACACGCATCCCTTCCAGCCCGCGCGCCATGCAGATGACCAGTGGCCCATACCCGCGCAGCAACACGGACAGCACTTCCTTTTCAACCGGTGAGTGAAATCCGCTAATCACTGGCGTTTGTTTTTTTCTCAAGGATTGCGCCATATCATGCGCCTGCAAGATCAGGCTGGCAGGACAGCGCACCGATCCAAATACTCCCATCGGCAGCGACTCTAACAGTTCCAGATTGCCGATGCAGGCAATTCCTTCGGGCGCACCCTCACCAAAATGTTTCACCAAATTGGCAGGGTAATGAGGTTCGCCTTTAGCGGTCCAAACTGGTGAAGGTGAAGAAAATTTCATTCTTCTTCTACCTGCCAATCTTCTTCGGTCAGTCTGGCCAGGGCAATCAGGTTCCGGCAAAAACTTTTGATGCTGGCTGCGGAAAGATTCATGTACAGCCACCAGCCATTCGGGAGTTGGCGGCAAGCAGACTGAAATTTCTCTTTATCAAAATATGCCGGCATTTGTTCAACGACTTCGTTAAAGTCGTCCGCAATTTCAGAGATGCTTATTGCAGTTTGATTAGCCACATCCCGCCACGAGTTGACCGAAAAGGCTTCACCTAAAATAATCAAGGTTTTGGGCTTTGTGCCAGAGACATTCTTCTGCACAGGCGGCGTTCCCAGCTGCGGCCAGATTTCGAAGATACGGGCGGTTAGGAATTCGGCGCGCGCGCGAATAGAAGTGTCATTCCATTGCTCTCCCGCCTTATCGAAGTATTCGCTGTTGAGACGCAGAGCGTGGGTAACGAGTTTTTGTTTCTTGGCAGCGAAAGGGGCATTCGAAAGGGAAGAATTCCATTCTTGCGTGACAAGGGTTAAGTTCCCCAGCGTATTGAGCAAGTCAGTGTAGGTGCGTTCCCAATCAGGGTCCAATTCTTCCTTCCAGACATCACTGAGTGTCTGTGGCATGATGTGCTCAATGGTGGGCGGATTATCGAGAACGGTGTAGCCGCCGCTCATCACAGAAAGACGTCGGTTAATGGACTCCAGAATAAGGACGATTTTCTCACGCGTCTGGCTGCGTTTATCAAAGATTTGCTCGGTCAGCATGGCCTGTTGGACGCGATGGTCTGCTGGATAATTCTTGGTAACGATGACTTTGGTCAGCGTATCCACAACGCGGGCGGGACTGATCTCACGCCACAGGGTCGGGAACATTTTGTTGAGATAGTTGGTCGGTTCGCCAACAATGTAACGGCGCACCATGTAATTTTCCAGAACGCGCAACACTTCGCAAAGGTCATTTTTGCCCATCCCACCTTGAGCCATGTGGTCGTATGCTGCCAGCAGAAAGGGATAGGCGGTGGAAATTTCCAGAGTGTTGAGACGACGCAGCACAGTTTGGATGTCATTATCCGGTTCGTGCTCGGGACGCAGGAAACGGTCATAATGTTCGGCGAACCGTTTCAAAGTCGCGATCTCTTGCTCAAAGGCTTGTGGAGTGGAAAACTCAGCCTCGACCCGGTCGCGGAACCGTTCGTAGACGTGCGCCTCGTTGCAGAGTGTCCCGCTGCGCATGGCCAGGTAGTGACACAGGAAGGCCGTCAATTCGCCCAGACGCGAACGTCCGACTGTGCGTTTTTCCTGAAGCATGGCCTCGATTTTCGACCAGTATTTTTCAAAGATTTCTCCCTGCCGGGCTTCGGGCAATTTCATCGCGATGTAGTTACGCACCAGATCTGCCTGCGTCAGGGGCTTTCCTTTGGCATTCAGGCTTTCAAAAATTTTCTGGTTCTGACGGATTTTGTGGTTCCATTGTTCTTACCCAAACCATCCACGAATTTTCCACGAATAAACGAACCCTGGCGTGCAAATTCGTGCATTCGTGGCCCATTCGTGGACGGTTGACCACTCCAACCACAAAATCTGCTAGAATCAGAAAAATTTTTCGCGCGCGCTGCGGGGAAAAGCCCCATATGCGCTAACTTAAGCATGGAATCTGTGGTGTGAACTTAGCCAAAAGGTTTCTTGCTTGTACGAATTGTTGGGGACGTTGTCTTGGCGAATTGCACAAGAAACGCTGTAAATTTGGCAAGGCTGTCAGTATCATTGGTAAGGTAATGGTACCGCGTATACTATCGGCAATGCTCTCATAGAGAAGGATGGTCAAACGCCAAAGACTAATCGGGCGCTGTACGTTACTGAACCACTCTGGATAACATGCTTGAACCTTTCGCACCAATTGGTCAATGATAAGAGCCGCCAACAATTTTGCGAGAATATAGACTTGCGTCAACTGCGGACATTG
>JASEHI010000075.1 GCA_030018695.1 Anaerolineales bacterium | reverse complement strand
TCTACTTGTCTACTTGTCTACTTGTCTACTTGTCTACTTGTCTACTTGTCTACTTGTCTACTTGTCTACTTGTCTACTTGTCTACTTGTCTACTTACTCTATCGGCTTGAAATACAGGATATCCGTAATCGCGCCTTCGCGCTCGTTTTCCGGTTTCCAGACGGCCTTGACCTTCATGCCAATGTGTACCTTTTGCGGATACACCTCGCCGAGTTTGTGCATGATGCCGCCCATGATGACCGAGGTTTCGCTCAACGCCGAGGCCCCATCCAGCATGATAACGGCGGGGATCTCCGGCTCGCGGATGCGCTTGACATCCCAGGTCACGTAGCAGAGTGAGAAGGTGTTGACGACGCCGGTATCCTTGACCGGCGCGTACTCCTCCATCGGGCGGAAGCACCACTCACAGACGGTGCGCGGCGGGACGACGATCTTGCGGCAATGCCCGCAGCGCACGCCCAGGATGACGCCGCGTTTCAGCCCCGCCAGGTACGCGCCGATGCCGACGCCGGTATCCCAGGCATAATCGGCCTTGAGTTCATCGTGGAGGAAGAGGATCTTGCCTTCCTCGAAATCCTTCTCGCTCAGTGAAACTCCGGGAAAGTTTTTGATTCTTGCAGTCATAGTGTTCTCTCTTTCTCACCACAGAGAGCACAGAGTGCACTGAGATATTGATTTTTCTCTGTGTTCTCCGTGAACTCTGTGGTAGAGCCCTTATTTTCCCATGATCACCACAGTACCCACCTGCATCAGGTCACCCCAGGCCTGGGCAATGCCCTTCTTGGGCGAACCGGGCACCTGTCGCGCCCCGGCCTCGCCGCGCAACTGCCAGAACAGTTCGGCGATCTTCATCAAGCCGGCCGCGGCAATCGGGTTGCCCACGCCCAGCAATCCGCCCGAAGGGCAGACTGGCATGTCCCCGTCCGGCGCGGCCGTGCCGTTGAGGTACAGGTCAATCGCCTTGCCCCTGTCGGCCAGTCCCAGGCCCTCGAGGTGATGCAGGGCTTTGTAGTCAAAGGGGTCATATGGCTCGGCGATGTGGATCTCCTTGCGCGGCTCCTGGATGCCAGCCATCTCGTAAGCCTGGCGGGCGGCGTACTCGACATAGCGCGGATAAGCCAGATCGCGATTGGTCCAATGAGCCGTATCCAGATTCCAGCCCACGCCCTCGATCCCGACCGGTTTGCTGGTCAGGCGTTTGGCGACATGCTCGGCCGCCAGCACGATTGCCACCGCGCCGTCCGAGACCGGGCTGACGTCGAAGCGCTGCACCGGCCAGGCCAACACCTCGGAATTAAGCACATCTTCCACGGTGATGTCCGCCTCGCCCAGCAGCGCGCAGGGATGGTTCGCCGCGTTGCGCTTGTGCTGCACGGCGACACGGGCGATGTCTTTCTTGTCAATCCCGTAGGTCGTCATGTAGCGGTTCATCTCGATGGCGAAGATCCAGAGCAGGTTGGGCTTGAGCGGGCGCTCGGTGGTGTGGTCGAAAATGGTGACAAAGGCGGCCTGGGCGTGCGGGTAGAACGAGGACATCTTCTCCTCGCAGACGACCATCACCACGTCGAACAGGCCGCTGGCGACGTGATACCAGCCCTGGATGGGCGCAAAGACGCCCGTCCCGCCGCCGACGTAGGAGCGCATGTACGGCTTGCGCCACGCGCCAGACCCATCACTGAGGTATTCGCCTTTCATGTGGACGCCGTCGAAGGCCTCGGGCGCGGTGCCCATGCAGACGGCTTGAATATCATCCATTGTCAACTCGCAGGATTCGAGCGCCATGCGCGCCGCCTCCCACGAGAGTTCTTTGGGTGTTTCCTGGGCGCGGCGGACGAATTTTGTCATCCCCGCGCCGATGACAGCAACTTTTCGCATTCCCATAGTTTGCTCCTTTTGGATTAACCGCAGAGAGCGCAGAGAAAAAAAATAAAACTCTGCGTTCTCAGCGATCTCAGCGGTTAATTTGATAGCACCGCGACAGCCCCACTCGTGGTGGGCACGCCGCGCCAGGATTGGACAAGACCGATCTCCGCGCCCTCGACCTGGTGCTGACCGGCCTCGCCGCGCAGTTGCAGCACGGCCTCCAGCGCCCGCATCAGACCGGTGGCCTCCAGCATGTAGCCGACGCCGAGCGAGCCGCCGGAGGCGTTGACCGGCAACTCGCCATCCATCTCGGTGACGCCTTCTTCGACCAGCGCGCCGGCCTGACCAACGCCGCACAGCCCGAGGGCTTCCATGGCCTGCAATTCCTTGTAGGCGTAGGTATCATCAATCTCGGCGAAGTCAATTTCGTTCCACGGATTGCGGATGCCGGCCTGCGCGTAAGCCATCTGCGCCGCCTGCTGGAGGTATGGAACGCTGCCCCACTCGCGGCTTTCCAGCGAGGGCGAGTCGTTGCACCAGCCCATGCCGCGGATCCAGATTGGCTTCTCGGTGAGCAGTCCGGCTTTCTTTTCGGAGGCCAGCACCATCACCACCGCCCCATCAGTGTGCTCAGCGGCCTCGCGCACCCCCAGCGGCCAGGCCAGCGGCGGGCCGAAGAGCACCTCATCCAGACCGAGGTCCGCGCCGTAGGAGGCGAGCGGATTCTTCAACGCGTTGCGCCGGTTCTTGACCGCCACTGCGGCGCATTGTTCCTGCGTGGTGTCGGTCTCATAGAGATAACGGTGCATCTCCAGACCGGCGACGAAATGCGTATTCAGCCGCAGCGGGCGGTTGAGCAGCGGGTCCTGGGCGTAGGCGACGATGTTGGGCAGGGTCAGGATGTTGGAGGCCTTGCTGTGGCCCTCCACTGCCACCACGTCGCAGAAGCCGGTGCGGATGAGCATGTAGGCCGTCGCCAGCCCGTGCAGCCCGTCGCCGGTGATGGTCTGCACCGGCTTGAGCGCGGCGCCCATCTGGTCGGGCGTGTACTCATCGAAGATGCTCGTTCCCTCGATGAAGTCCTCGGCCACGGTGATGAAGGACTCCACATCCGCGCGCGGGTCCACTCCGGCGTCGGCGTAGGCGCGCACGGCAGCCGCGTAAGTCAGTTCCTTGTAAGATACCTCGGGCGTGCGCGGCCGGAAGCCCGACCAGCCGACGCCCACGATCGCAACGCGTTCGTTCATGAACTCTCCTTCCTCATGAAAATAAAAAGAGTGGCGAGGTACTCTTTTCTCCACCCTTTTATGTATAAGAATAGCGCGGGAGGCAACCCTTTTCAATATTCAAAGTGAGTCCCGCGCCGCAGGCCAGCATGATGGAATTGTAAGGGAACAAGGGGAGATTTGTCAACGAGTTCGCTGAGTTTTTCTTGCGAGGCGCCTCTTGTGATAGGATTCTCTCAATGGATTTATCTCAGATCACCGATCAACTGTTCATCGGCGCCACGCCGTCTGTTGGCGATTACGCCCGCCTGCGCGACCTGGGCGTGCGCCTGGTGATCAACATGCGCATCGAGAAGCACCCCGCCGCGGACTTGCATAAACCGCCGTTAAAATTTCTGTGGCTGCCGACGATAGATAGCCCGGTGCTGGTCATTCCCATCCAATTCCTATTGCGCGGGACGCGTGCCGCGCTGGAGACAATTCAGGGCGGCGGCAAGGTTTATGCGCACTGCGCCAAAGGCCGTCATCGCGGCGTGGCGATGGGCGCGGCCATTTTGATCGCGCAGGGATACGCTTCCGATGCAGCCATGCAGCTAATAAAGATGCAGCGTCCCTCTGCCGACCCGGACATCTTTTACATCCGCAGCCGTATCCTGCGCTTTGCCCGTGCGTGGCAGGCCAGCAAATAAGACCTCCGAGTTCTCTGAGAACTCGGGGGTCTGCTTTCAACCTGCAACCAACTTCGCCACCGTCACGCCGTCTCCACCCTCTTTAGCGTGGCCTTCCTCGAACGAGGCAACGTGCGGATGATCTTTCAGCGCGGCGCGCACTTCCGTGCGCAGTTTGCCGGTCCCTTTGCCGTGAATAATGCGCACAAAGGGCAGGCCAGCCAGATAAGCCTTTTCGAGATAGCGGTCGAGCATGTCGAGGGCGTCCTCGGCGCTCTGGCCGCGCAGGTCGAGTTCGATACCAGGGGAAGAAACGAGTGCCAGGTGACGGGTGGCTGGTGACGTGCTTTTACTGATTACTGGTAACTGATCACTGGTTACTTCTTGACGCTTCAACTCACTCAGTCGCACCCGCATGCGCAGCGCACCCGCCTGGACTTCCGCCACGTCCTCGTCGAGCGCGGTGATCACGCCCTCGCCGCCGAGTTTTTTCAAAACCACTTTTTCGCCAATTGTCAACATGCCCACGGGCTTCACGTTTTGCGTTTTACGTTTTATGGGTTTCTGGACCTTCTCCTCGATAATTTCAACTTGCTCTTCGATCTCCTTCAGCGCCTCCAGCGGCTGGCGGGCTTTCTTCAACTCATCTTTCAGCGTTTCAAGCTGAACCTTCAGGATTTCGATTTCCAGTTCGCCCTCGGCGCGGGCTTTTTCAAGCACGGACTGCCGCTCTTCTTCAATTTTGTCCAGTTTCTCGGCCAGTTCGCGTTCCAGATAACGCGCCTCGGAACGCGCTCTTTCGGCTTTTTCGCTTTCCTTGAAGGCAATCTTGCGCTGACGGTGGATGTCGCCGAGCAGCTTATCGGCGCGCAGCTCGTCGGGGTTGATCTCGCTCCTCGCCGCGGCGATAACGGCCTCGGGTAGTCCGAGTCGCTGGGCAATGGCTAAAGCGTTGGAGCGGCCCGGGAGACCGATGGTCAAGTGATAGGTGGGGCGCAGAGTCTGGATGTCAAATTCCAGTGAAGCATTGACCACGCCGGGCGTGCTGTGGGCGAAGGTCTTCAGTTCGGGGTAGTGCGTGGCGACGAAGGTGGTGATGCCGCTTTCGAGCAGGTGCGCGAGGATGGCACGGGCGAGGGCGGCGCCTTCCTGCGGGTCGGTGCCGGCGCCGAGTTCGTCGAGGATGACCAGGGCGCGGCGGTCGGCCTTCTTCAGGAGGTGGACGATGTTGGCGATGTGGCCGGAGAAGGTCGAGAGGGATTGCTCGATGGACTGCTCGTCGCCGATGTCGGCGTAGACGGCCTGGAAGACGGAGAGTTCCGAGCCAGACTGGGCCGGGATGTGCAGCCCGGATTGGGCCATCAGCGCCAGCAAGCCGACCGTTTTGAGTGAGACGGTCTTGCCGCCGGTGTTGGGGCCGGTGATGACCAGGGCGAAGATTCCAGGTTCCAGGACGACATCTATTGGCACAACCGTGTTTGGGTCAAGCAAAGGATGCCTTGCATGGAAAAGACGAATTACGATTGACGATTTGCGATTTACGATTTCCGGCGTTGCGTGCTCGCCTCTACTATGGTAGGTGACTGCCCTACCACTATTCTCTATTCTCGATTCTCTATTCTCTTTAATCGGGCGCAGGATAGGTTCGGAGGCTCTAATCTCATCCGCATACTTCGCCTTCGCAAACGCCAGGTCGAGTTCAGCCAGGGCCTGGACGCCTGGGACGATCTCTCCTGCCAGCGCGCCGACTTGAGCCGAGAGTTCGGCCAGGATGCGGCGGACTTCGTCTCGTTCAGCCAGTTGCAGTTCGCGGTAAGTGTTGTTCAGTTCGACGACAGGCAAAGGTTCGACGAACAGGGTTGCGCCGGAGGCGGATTGGTCGTGGACGATGGACTTGATCTGCCCTTTGAACTCCGAGCGCAGCGGGATGACGTAGCGCCCGTCGCGCTGGGTGATGATGCCCTCCTGCAATTTGGAAGCAGTGCTCGCATCGGTGAGGTAACGTTGCAGGCGCGTCATCAGCCGCTCGTGCGCCACGCGGATCTCGCGCCGCAGGGAGCCCAGTTTGGGCGAGGCCGAGTCGAGCACTTCGCCGCTTTCCGAGACGGTGCGCGAGATGGCCTCCACCAGTCCCTGCGGGATGGGCAGGGCAATGGCAATGTTCCACAGGTGCGGGTAATCCGAGGCGAGTTTTTCCAGCGCCCGGCGCAGGTTGCGCGTAGCGATGAGCGTGTTTTGCACGTCGAGTAATTCTTTTGCTTCCAGCACGCCGCCGCGTGCCGCCAGTTGCACCACGTCGCGGATGTCGTGCGCGCCGCCGATGCTGACATCCTGCGTGGAAAGCAATTTGCGCGCCTCGCTGGTCTCAGCCTGGCAGGCGAGGGCCAGCTCGTAACTGTCGGTCGGGGCCAACTGGCGCGCCAGTTCTGCCGAGGCGGAAAAGTCGCAGAAGTCCGCCAGACGCTCGAGGATTTTGGGGTATTCGAGGACGGAGATGGTTTTGGAATCCATCAGGTTGATTTAATCACAAAGATTGAAGAAGCGAATAAACCTGCTAGCTTGGCTCTAATCTTCTCGAAATCTTGAAGTTTGCCTTCAGCCTCTGACCATCTTCTGATTTCTTCGAGATCAATGTCGTGTTCATCGGCAACCAACTTTGCCTGAACCAAACATTGCTCATCCCCCCAATGGTAATAAGCAGCAAGTCTGTCTTTCACACAATCTGTTGGGGAGAGTATTCTAAGAATTCCTGTAGAAAGCCTGATCTCGTCAATTTGCTTGACAGGTTCTGCGCCAATGGCTAGAGGCCCTGGAGGAAATTCAACAATGAATTCTGAATCGGGATGCTTGAAGTATCGTCCTTCTTCCCGAAATCCAATCCCTTTCATGGATTCATGGATAGCACGTCTTTTTACACAATACACATTAACGAGGTCCAAATCCTTCGAGACATACTTGCCATTGCTATATATCGAGACAAGCGCACCGCCGGAAAGAACTACGCTGATGCCTTTTTCTCTTAAGTGGGATTGAACAAATGCGCCAAGTTCGCCTTGCGTCATTTCTTCGATGGATTTCATAGTGGCTTACCACGACGCCTGGGCCTTCGTCTGACCATAACGAGGTTCTCGCGTTCTTCCTCTGGATAGAATGAAAGAGCTTTTTCCAATAAGCTCTTCAGTTCATTAAGGAATGGATACCGTGGGTTGAATGTGTAGAGGCGTGTACGGCCGGCTGTGCGACAAACCAGTACGCCACCGAGTTCCAGTTTTTCTAGTTGTTTCTGGATTGGATCGAGGTCCGTCTCGAAAAAGCGAGAAATTTCTCTGGCATAGCCTTCGTTACGCGCAAAAATAAAGATCAAGACTCGCTCAATACTGACAGATCCAAGAAGTGACTCTAGCATACTAAATTCTCTTTCACAGTTCACTTGACCGGTATATCAGGTCACATGACCTATAATACAGGTCATTATAACATAGTTTCGTCTTCTCGGGTTTTGTTGCATGAATATGGGGAGTAGGCCTACTGCCCCTAATCCCCAATCCTTATCCTCAAATCTCGAATCTCGTTTCCCCCAATATCGTGGTATACTACCCGCCGCGCTCCACAGGGAGCGCACGCCACCCAGGTGGCACGCTTCAGGGAAATTGTTTTGATCATTCCAGATGATTGCCCGATGCAAGTTTATCGGGCTTTTTTGTTGCAATGGGCAGGCGCGCCCGCAAGAGCGCGCCGTTGTTGGCAAGAATTTCAGCCGAAGGCCTACTCGGCGGAGTCATCAGAACATTCCTTAGTAGTCTGGTTGGTTAGTCTCGTAGTCTGATGGTCGAGTCTAACGACCATCAGACTATCCGACTATTGGACTATCAGACCAAAAGGAGTTTTGATGACCACCCAATTTACTGATTTAAACCTGCGCCCCGAACTGGTGCAGGCCGTCGCCGCGCTGGGTTACAGCGAGCCGACGCCCATCCAATCCGCCCTGATTCCGGTCATGCTGACCGGCGCGGACGTGATTGGCCAGGCGCAGACCGGCACCGGCAAGACCGCCGCCTTCGCCCTCCCCATTTTGCACAACCTCGAACCGCATCAACGCCACGTGCAGGCCCTCGTGCTGTGTCCCACGCGCGAACTGGCTTTGCAGGTCGCGGAAGCGGTTCAAGAATACGGCAAATTTTGCGAGGCGCGCGTGCTGGCCGTCTACGGCGGACAACCCTACGCTCCGCAGATCAGTCGTCTCAACCGGGGTGTTGATGTAGTCGTCGGAACGCCCGGCCGCCTGCTTGACCTGATCGAGCGCAACACTCTCAATCTCAGCCGTGTCAAAACCGTCGTGTTAGACGAAGCCGACGAAATGCTCTCGATGGGTTTCATCGAAGACATCCAATCCATTCTCGAAGAGACGCCCTCCGAACGACAGACCGCCCTCTTCTCTGCCACCCTGCCCACGCCCATCCGCCGCCTGGCTGAACGCTACATGCGCCAGCCGCAGTCCATCCGCATCCAGCGCGAACCAGTCACGGTAGCGGCCACCGAACAGAGTTATTATCTCGTCAACCAGGCCGATAAACTGGCTGCGCTGACGCGTCTCTTCGAAAGCGAACCCATCACCAGCGCGCTGATTTTTGTCCGCACGCGTGCAGCCACTGGTGAACTGGCCAATGAACTCTCGGTGCGCGGCTTCCCGGCCGAAGCCCTGAACGGTGATTTGGACCAAAACGCCCGCGAACGAATTCTGAATCGCTTTCGCCAGAATCAGAGCAAAGTCCTGGTGGCGACCGACGTAGCCGCGCGCGGCCTGGACATTGACGACATTTCGCACGTCTTCAATTACGACCTGCCCGACGAAGCGGAGATTTACGTTCACCGCATCGGGCGCACCGGGCGGGCCGGCAAAACCGGCTTCGCAATTTCATTGCTGACCCCGCGTGAGAAGCGGCAGTTGCGTGTCATCGAAGCCTTCACCAAACAGCCGCTCAAGCGCGCAACGCTGCCAACGGTGGAAGATATTAAAAATCAACGCGAAGCGCAACTGCTTGAGCGCGTGACGGTCTGGCTGGGGCGCGCCCGTTACCAGCGCGAGCGCGAATTGGTGGCCAAACTGGTCGAGGCCGGCCACGACCCGCTGGAGATTGCCGCCGCGGCCCTGAAACTGGCGCGCGCCGAAGAAAAGCAGCGCCCGATTGCCGCGCTCAGCGAGGTGCACGAGACGCGTCCACACCAGGCCGAGGGCGGATTCAAACGCGGTGGCCAGCGGAATTATCCGCTCCAGCCGATTAGGTGCTGCGCAAAGAATACCTCTCACGAACATGGGATGGTGCGCCTGACGTTCAGCCGGGGCCGGGAGCATGGAATCCGCCCCAACGATGTGGTCGGTACGATAGCCTTTCATGCCGATATTCCCGGCCACGTGATTGGCAAAATCCATATCGAAGACAAGCGCACCCTGGTGGATGTGCCGGAGAAATTCCTGGCGCAAGTGCTGGCGAAAACGGGAGACTACCGGATTCGGCAGTATCCCGTTAGCGTAGAGGTTGCTTAATGGCAGACTTCCGCTGTGGACGAGTGACAAAATCCATTGACAGCCGCTTGGCTGAGAGTTCAAAAAAAAGGCGGCTGTTACGCCGCCAGTTCGACTTTCCTACAAATTATGCCTCCTGCCTGCTTAACCGATCACTGGCAAGACGATTCAAACTAACTCCAGCTTCTGCCGCTTCGATTGCCAGCCGCCGATGTAAATCTGGCGGTATTCGCACCATAAACTTCCCACTGTATTTTTTGACAGCAATCGGGTCAGGCACAGGCTCTCCGCCTGTTTGTAAATCTGCAACCACTTGAGCCACTGTCTGACGGATGCCTTTCAAGGCTTCTTCTGGCGATGTTTCCAGCCAGCTCAGGCTTGGAAACTCAGCACAGAGGCCGACATACTCATTGTCTTCCTCTGACCAGGTTACGCGGTATGTATATCGGTCATTCTGTAACATCACTTTGCGCCTCCAGGCGTTCAATCGCTTTCAACACTTGTCTTACCTGATATGCTTTTGCCATTCCTTTGTCATTCTGGATATTGACTCGTGGGTCACCCGGCCAGGGCGTTTTGTAGATTCGGTGACTGCTGCTTTTTTGCCGAACCTCACCAAACAAGGAAGCACATACTTTGCAAAGGTCTTGAAAACGAATCCCTTTGGGATTGCGTCGCATTTCAGTAATAATGTCTTCAACCTTTGCCATGCGGTTATGATACCACTATTGATACTGATGTCAAGATTCCAGTTTTTCGTTCCCCCGACCCCTCCCGCGTGGACTCTCGCCCAACCAAACGGCATCCGTTCATCAGGTGATGGCCGCCTAGACCACAAATCCCCCGCGCCATTCATCCTTCATCCTTCATCCTTCTGAATTCATCCTTTTATTTCCCCCCTCCCGCGTGGACTCTCGCCCAACCAAACGGCATCCGCTCCCGTCCGCGAGTCCGCGACAGAGTCCGTTGACCAAATTCCCCGCGCCATCGAATCGTTTGAATAATTTTTACTTGGACAACTCATCAATGCAATCGAATACTTTTTTCGCCATGCTGATGGCATAATATGCCATATTCTCTGGTTTTTGTTTTAGGGTATTTTCATAGTCTGCTTGACGGCGCAAATCATGCAAGCTACCTAGTTGAACTGAAATATCTAACTTCTTTTGATGCTTTGGTTCCAAATTGCGAAAATGTTCCCGGATCTTATTATGGTCATCCCCAAGGCGGGTGGCAATAAAGTCGTTTTGTATACCAAGTTCCAGAGCGGCACGGAAAGCCGCGTAATATGCGCGACTAACAGCAGACCGCAATGCCGCTTCCTGTGGGCCAAGTTTATTGGGCGCGGCCTTTATGTTTTCAGCAAACGTTAGAAAATCTTTCCAGTTGAGCGAAGAATTCCTCGAAGGATTCGAACGCGGCCGGATTGCCCGTCTCCAGGCCGATCTTGCGCCCCGTGCGCGCATCCAGGCCGTTGTGCAGGGTAAGCTCTAAAATCTTGGGCATGTTGAAATAGCCGGTCAGGATATAACTTTCCTTGCCGAACGCGCCGACCTCCACGCAGCCGGACGAGCCGCCGTTACGGGCATCCGCCACGGATTTGCCCATGCGCACCAGCTCCTGGACGATCAGGTCGGCATTGAACACCGACGGCTGGCCGAAGCCGGTGCGGATGATCCTGGCTGCCCGCTTGACGAAGCGGTCAGGGTTTTTCTTGCTGACCTGGATCGAGGAGCTGGGCTGCAAGAGGCGCATCTCCTCGATCACATCCAGCAGCAGGTAGGTGACTTCGTTGACGCCGTCCGCGCCGTCTTCCATGATCCCGCCGGTGTTGATCTGGGCAAAGTCGGTATAGGTGCCGCTCTCGGCGGCGGTCACACCCACTTTGGGCGGCGCGGGCTGGTTGTTGAACTTGATCCAGAAACATTGCAGCAACTCTTCAGCCAGACTTCGGAAGTCTTCGTCTGACAGGTGACTGTCACTTCCGAAGTGACAGTCACCTGTTTGCCCTTTTTGGTAGAACGGCAGCAGGTGGCGATCCAGATGGCCGGGACAAAAGGCGTCCCAGGTGTTAAGTTCGGTCGTCACGCCCAGGTGGACGAACCAATAATATTGCAGCGCCTCCCAGAAATCGCGCGGGGCGTGCGCTGGGACGTGGGTGCAAAACTCGGCGATGCGCTCCAGCTCGGCCTTGCGGCGCGGATCGGCCTCTCGTTTTGCCAAGACCCGCGCCAGGTCCGCGTGACGCTGCGCAAAGCGGATCAACGCCTCGGCGCAGATGGACATGGCCTGCAATTCCTGTTCTTTGGCGTAAGCCTGCGGGTCGTGGAGATAGTCCAATTCTCCCAGGCTGCGTTGAATGTCCGCCTTGAAATCCAACATCCCCTTGCGGTAGATCTTGTCGTCCAGCACGGTGTGACCCGGGGCGCGCTGCTCCATGAACTCGGTAAAAATTCCGGCCTCGTAAGCCGCCTTCCACTCTTCCGTCATTTCCAGAAAGAGGGCATCCCGCATGGACTTATCTTGCCAAAACGGGATGATCTTTTCCTGGTAAACCTGCCGCGCTTGAGCGTCCACAGCAAAGGGGATTTTTTCGCGCCCGTTGAGGATGTCCAGGTCTTGCAGGCTGTGGCAGCACAGTTCCGGGTAGGTTGGCGTGGCTTTTGGAGCCGGGCCTTTCTCGCCGACGATGAGTTCCCCTTCGCCGATGTAAATCATCTTGTGTTCCATCAGGTATTGAAAGGCCAAAGCGCGGCGCATCGGCGCGGAGGTGAAGCCCGGATTCTGCTGATAGACTTGCGTGATCAATTCGGCGCGCTCGGTCGAAAGCGTGGGCCTGGCCTCCAGGCTTTGTCTTCTCAGTTGGGCGACTCTTTCACTGATCATGGGATAGCCTCTATTTGTGTCACACGGCTTTCCCTGTGGGAGGCTGGGCTGGCAAGTAATACGGTCAACGAATGC
>JASEHI010000074.1 GCA_030018695.1 Anaerolineales bacterium | reverse complement strand
ACGTGCGCTCCTTTCGGGATAACTTTAGTATAGTGTTCTTTGGGGGAATGTCAAGGGGGGAAAAAGAGAAACGACCAACGCGGGGCTGGTCGTCAAAGGACTACTGGGTGGAAAATTAGATTTCCGCAATCTCTGGGATATGATCATCTTCGTATTTCTCGATCAATACCCCCAGGATTTCCATGAGCGATGCCAACGGGTGGCTCTCATCTTCACCAACACGGTCAATCAAACCGTCCAGAAAATTGACCGTCTCGTCATATTCCTTTTTCGTATGGGGAACGTGCAGCACGCCTGACAGTGACGGCCAGGTGATTGTGATTTGTTGGAACTTGGTCGCTAACATGTTCTATTCCTTCCACTTGCCTCTATTGTATTCGTCATGGGTCAATATCGCACGGATGTAAACCCTGCGCCGGTTGTAATGAATAGCGGCGATCAGCCGGGCTTTGTTCCCGCCAATATTGAACACTGTCACGTTGCCTACTTGGTCTGCACTTGGAAAGTCGGTGCGTAAATCAACGAATGAAGTGAAGTTGCTGGATTTCATCATCTGGTACCAATGCTGGAGACCCGATTTGGCATCTGGATGCTTTTCTGCAAAATCGTTAAGCCGCTTTCGGGTGATGATGTGCATGATTCAAGTATAGTGTCATTTGTGGTTCTGTCAAGCGGGAAGTTAGCATCGAATACCCTAGCGGGTTCGATGTGGCGCGAATTTTCCGAATACTATTTTCGGGCGAATCTTTGAAAATTTCGCGTCATCGCGTAATTCGATGCTACTGGTCTGCCGGGTGGACACCCAGGTCTGTTGCCGTGAGCTTTATGCCTCTAAAATTGACGAAACTCAGATCGCGGAACGTAAAGCCGCGCGCTTTGCTGAGCCGCTCGAACAGCGCCAAATAACTCTCGGCGATGCGCGCCTCCCGCCCATTTCACAGAAGGAGACCCAAAATGAGACTCGAAGGTCAATCTAAAATGGGGTACTACCCCACCCCTCTAGGTCAGGTAGCGTTGATCAAAACCTGGCCTGCGTAGATCCGGTTGGGGTTCCAGATGTTGTTGAGGTATTGCAGCCTGGCAACCGTTGTCCCGAAGCGGACGGCGATTTTGGACAGGATATCCGCCACGGTTGTTCCATAGCGTGCGGCGACCTTGCGCAGGGTATCGCCATATTGGACAACGTAGGCGCCGCCATAGGATGGGGGTGGGTAATAGGGAGGCGGAGGGTAGTAACCCGGCCCGGACGAGGCGGGGATGTTGATCACCTGTCCCGCGTAGATGACGCTCCCGATTTGCGCGTCTCTTGCCCAGAAAAACAAGTATGCCAACCAGCGCCAGCGGGGCGGCAGACCCGCTGCAAGGCCGGGGCTGGGGCTTTTGGCAATCGCTGGCGACGCCGCTGCTGACTTTCTCCTCCCCGAAATCGCAGAGACCATCCCCCAGGCATTCGCGGCACACCACGGCCTCGCCGGGCGCGCAGGCGGCATCCTTGCAGTTGACAGCCGTCATCGGGCAATCGGCCGGGCAGGTGAGAACGTTTTCCTTGTCGCGTTCACAGCCCCCGTTTCCGCAGGAGAGAGCGCAGTCCTTCGGGCAGTTCGGGTTGGTCTCGCCCATGTCCAGGTCACAGCGGAGGTCGCCGCAGACGGCTTTGCAGTCCGCCGCGCAGTTGGCGTTGGTCTCGCCCTGGAGCGTTTCGCAAACGCTGTTTCCGCAAACACTGCAGCGCAGGAGATTGAGTCCGCTGGTTTCTTTGTATTTTTCCGAGTAGGGACCGCAATTTGGGTCGCAGTCAATCGGGCAATCCGCGTCGCTTTCCTCGCGAATCATATCGCAGATCCTGTCCCCGCAGACCGTCCTGCAATCGGCGGGGCAAATCTTGTTGTTCTCCCCGATCACCGTCTGGCAGGACCCGTTGCCGCATTCCGCGTAACAGTCGCGCGGACAGTTGTCGCGGGTCTCCACCTGCGTATCGCACTTCCCGTTTCCGCACAGGCAATCCGCCGGGCAATTGACGGCGTCTTCCGAGAGATCCGTCTCGCAGATTGCATTCCCGCAAACGCTCGTGGAGCAATCCTTCGGGCAGGAGCTGGGATTCTCGGTCAGCAGGTCGCACATCCCATCCCCGCAATAGGAGGGCGCGGCGCAGTCCTGGGGGCAGTTGCTGGAATTTTCATTCCCATCGCAGGCGCCGTTCCCGCAATACCGGGGGGGAGGCGGCGCGCCGCAATCCTGCGGGCAGTTCTCCCGGGTTTCGCCCGGGTCGCATGCGCCGTTTCCGCAACTTGTCGTTGGGACGCACTTGCAGAGGTCGGTATCGAAGACCTGGCCCGGCGGACAGGTTTGGGGCAGGCAATCGCCCTGCGCTGGCACGGATCGGAAGAAGGCCGAACTGGAGTCTGCCTATGCCCTTTGCGAGGAACCGGCAAGCGACTCAACATCCGCCCGTCGGTCCGCGGCGGATTTCAAGAACGCGGATCCAACCCAGGCCAGGGAAACCACGAGGATGACGGCGATGAAAAGTTTGAGGCTTTTTCTTGTTAACATCGTGCGCCGCCTTTCTCGGAAACTTATGGCATGGCGGGGAAGTTCCTACTCCAATCCGCACTCCGGGACTTCGAGCGGATACTTCGGATTCTGTTTGAGCGCATTCACGACCGCCTGGAACTGCCTGCCCACGGACGGGCCGAAGAGCGCCAGGAGCCGCGCGTTGGGATCGTATTCTGGACCCGGGTTGATGGTGGCGCGGTAAAGTCCCTTGACCGTTTCGATCCCGGAATCGTAGTAAAGGATTGTAACCAGGTCTCCGTAAATTTCCATGCAGGCGTCCACCGAAGCGTGCCCGCCTGCGCCCGGCGCGGGAGTTGCATCTCCTGCCGTTTGCAGGCCCGGCAGGAGTTTGGTTTCCAACCATGTCGCGACGAGATCCCGGCCGGGGTTCCATTCACTGCCGGCCAGGGTCAGGTTAATATACCTTTCGAAGGCGCCGTGAAAGATGTGCTGGTCCAGCGCGCCGCTGCAGAAGGTCGTCGTGTGCAGGAGTTCGTGCGGGTCGTAGAGGGGCGCGGGAGCGGCGTCCAGCGAGCCGCGCAGGGCCCAGGTGATGTGGTTTTCGTCTGCCTCTCCCTGGTATTCGGACAATTGCTCGTCCGTCACGATCGTGTAATAAACACCGTCGTAGCAGCTGGAGAGGGACGTGCCGGTCAGTTCCCGCATGAGCGGGTAGACGCGGTCGCGCGTGGCGGCGAGGTACGCGTCGCAGTCCGGCTGGCGCGCGGGATCGAGCGCGGTGCAGTCAATGTGGAAGGGCAGGTCGGACGCGGTCCCGGCCGGGACGGGCGCGCCGCTCTGCGTGGACGCGGGGGCGGTCACTGGCGGTGGAATGGTCGGACGTCCCTGGGCGGTCAGGGCGACTGCGGTATTGAAGGCGTTTGGATCCGCCTGGGGCGAGGAAGTGGGGAGACTGCAGGCGAGAATCGCCAGGAGGAGGACGGTCGCGGAGAGGAGAATCGGGGAAAGGGACGATTTCATGGTTTCCTCACTTTCACGGGAACACGTAGGCGTCGAAGGCAATGCCGCTGGCGTCTATCTGCCTGGCGACGAAGAAGCCGTATTTGCCCAGGTTGGTCTTGAAGCACATATACAGGTCGCTGTTGGGCGCGATGGGGTCGGCGCTCAATTGGGCGGCTTTGCATTGATTGAGCGAAGGCGGGGTCAGTGTGGCGTAACCGCTGAACAGGCCGCCGTTGCGCGGGCGGAGCAAGCCGGTGGAATCGAGGTACACATCGCAGGCCGTCCCGCTGTCGGTGAACAGCACGTCCATGTCGTAGCAGGCCCCGTTGGCGAACCACATACCCGACCAGGCCGGGCCGAGAGGGTCCGGCGCGAAAACGTCCGCGGCGGTGGGAGGGGGAGGCGCCGCGCCGCGTTGGATGGTGTTGTAGGAGGCGTCCATGCAGTGGGAAATCCAGGCGATGGGAATGTTGAACGGATCCACCTCACTGCACATGGGAATACCGTGGCCGATGTAGGCGATGACCCATTTCCCGCTGGCGTCTTTGGCCGCGAACCAGGCCGCCCCTCCCTGCTCGGTGGTGCGCTTGAGGGAGCCTTGCGCGAACTGCCCGGTATTCTGGCTCAGGCTGAATTCCAGTTCGGCCTCGGTCCAGCCGAGTTTGGCGAGCAGGGCCTGTTTGATGGCCTGCTCGTCCGTCAGCGTGGGAACGGCCGAGGGCGGCGCGACCGGCGAAGGTCCGGCAGGAGGCGGGATGTTCGTCGCGGGAGGCGGGAGCGCGGCCTGGGTCTGAATCTGCGCGACCTGGGCGGTCAGCGCGACCATCGTGTTGAAGGCGTTGGGGTCGGCGACCGGCGCGGTCGGCGCGGAAAATTCACACGCCAGCGCGGCCAGCGCGAGAACGGCCAGCATGAGGCGGGTGGTTTTTCTACGTTTCATCGGATTCCTTTCTCGGAGGGTGCGTCGCACTCAACGAAACAGGCCAGGCTCCAACGGTCAGGTGCGACGCACTCGCGTCAGGGTTTGTTCCACGTCGTAAACTCAAGATACAACTTGCCCGCGTCGGGTGTGGAATCGAAGCCGGCGTATTCCAGGTATCCGAAACGACCCTGGTCGGTAACGTAGCAAAAGAACGTGCCGAGGCTCAGGCCGGGGATCGGGACGGTGGGGCTGTCCATTTGCGCGTTTTTGCAATCCTCGAAGGTCGGCTGGCGGACGAAGAGTTTGGCGGGGCCGTAGAACACGAGGTTATGGTTCAAGTTGATATCCACTTCGTACTTGATTTCGGCCCCGCTGGCCGGGCCAAGACTGCCGCTGTCGAGGTCAACCGTCCAGGTCTGGGGGATGGTCAGCAGGCCGGACTTGTAGACAGTGGGACCCGCCGCTCCTTCGACCACGATCTTGACCCAGAAGGCCCCGGCGCCTTGGTCGCCAATGCCGAACTTCTTGCCGGAAGCGTTCTTCAGCATGAAGTATCCCTGGTACGTGCCGGGCTTGGTGGGCGCAGTCAGGGTGACGGTTACATCCACGCTCTGGCCCGGCGCAATGGAAGCCGCGGTGAAGTTGGTGAAGGCGGCCGCGCCCATCTGGTCGCCGCGCTCGAAGATCACAGCGTAGGCGGAAGTCCAGGGGCAGGAGCCGTTGTTTTTTCAGCGTCCACGATTTGGAGAAGGTTTGGCCGGCCGTCATCTTCGTTCCATCTTTGACCGTCTCTGTGACGAAAGCGGCGCGGTCACAGGGGACGGGGATCGTTGTCGGCGGAACCGCGGACGGCGGGATAGCGGAGGGCTGAATGGCTGATGGCGGGACGGCCGGGTTTTGCGGCGAGGGCTGCGCGGACGGGGCGGGCTGGAGTCCCGGGTTCGATCCCGGAACCTGGTTCGCGATGGCGGTCAGCGTGAGGGGGATGGCGAAATCCGGCGTGGGTTGCGGCGCGGACGTGATGGAAATTCCGCACGCCAGGGTCAACGCCAGGGCGACCAGGGCGGGAAGGAGGCGGCGGGGCAGGGAGGGGCGAATCGTTCGCCGCGTGGAGGGTTTCATTTCTGCCTCACTTTCAATCGCCGCAATAGGCGAAGTTCTTGGTCTTGACGTTCGACCATGTTTCGTTGTGGTAGGTATCGAGCGTGCGGATCTTGTATTGCAGGGAGCCTGCAGACCCGCCGGTTTCGATGCCGACCTGGCTGACCCAATCGCCGCCGCTTTGATTCATCAGAAGCCAGGCCCAGCCCTGGTCTTTCAGGTTGTACCAGAACTCGGCCCAGGTCACGCCGGACGGGTCGGAGATGCTGGCCTGCCCGTAGATCGAACAGCCCTCCCAGAATGTGCCGAACGAGTTGATGGTTGGGCCGGTCGAATCAACAGGAGGCGTCTCTGTCGTCGGGGGCGGGGTGTAGCAACTGCCGTACACGTCGATGCGGGCGTAATAATCCTGCGGGGTCCCGTCGGGGCCGATCACGCGCAGGGTGTGTGTCTCGCTCTCGCACGGGCATCTCTGCTGGTTGCTGGTGGCAGGAACGAGGGAGCCGTTCAGGTAGACCTTATTTGTGCCGGTCACCGCCCAGCGCAGGGTGGAACAGTTCCCGGCGTTGACGTAGGGCGGCTCGGCGAAGAAACTGACCGTGACGTTCGGCAGGGGCGGCGGGGAGGTGAGGGTCAGCGTGGGGGTCGGGGTATCAGTGATGATGGGCGTGTCGGTAGGACCCGGCGCGGGGGCGGGCGTGTCGGTGGGAGGATCCACGACACTGGGGATTGGCACACAGGTGACGATACAGAAGCGCGTCGAGCCGAATGCCCCGCTGGCGCCCGCCGCATTGACCCCCGCGGCCTCGACGCGGTATTCGCCCTCCGCCGGGGGAGTCCACGGATAGTCAATCCGCACGAGGCGCGCACTCCCGTCCGTGGTCATGGGCGAGGCGGCGTAGGCGGGCAGCGACTGTCCGTTGATCTTGATGTGGATGTAGCTGATCCCGCCCGGGTCGGCCGCGTAGATCACCAGCACGACCGGTCCCATCGGCAGGATCGAACCCTCGTAGGGGTACTCCACCCAGGCCTGCGCGGACGAGTCGAGGCCGGGCGCGCCGGCGTTGCATCCGCTGGCGAGGAGAATCAGGATCAGCATCACTACAGGAAGATTGTGTTTCATATCTAACCTTTTCGAATAGACTCTGGTTTTCATTTTGAGCCTCCTTTGTTTACGGCATACATTGACCGCCGGTGGTGGGGGTGAAGTTCTCGTATCCGGTGCAGGAAGGAGCCCCGAAGAAGGGCGCAAATATAGGCGTTCCAGCGGGGCACATGCACCAGCGGCTGGCACACTGGTCGCCGTTGTGGCAGTAATCGCCGGGTAGCCCGGTTCCAACAATCGGCGCGCATTTGTGGTCGGCGCAGCGGCGCGACTGGCAGTCGTTGTCGGCCTGGCAGGTTGCGCCGTTGACCGCGCCCCGCCATTCCCCGCAGGTGCCGTGCTGGCCGGGCTTTTCGGTGAATTTCTGGTAGTCCCTGCAGAAATCGCCATCGTATCCAAACGGGCAGAGGCAGTAATGGTTGCCGCAGTGGTTGTTGTGGTGACAATAATCGCCCACGCGCCCAAATCCGTCCCTCGGCGCGCACAGTCCGTTGGCGCAATAGCCGCTGGCGCAGATTTGGTTGTTGCTGCATTTTGCCCCGTTGGCAAGGTAAGTTGGCGAAGGCCCGATGCACGATCCCGATCTGTCCGCCGAGGGCAGGCCGGAACAACCGAAGGGGAGGATGTCTCTGCGGCCAACGTAGACGCATCCGCACACCCCGCTGGTGCACTGGTCGTTGGCGAAACAGGTGGCGCCTTGCAGTCCCTTATGAGCGGCGGTGCAGAAGCCCGCCTCACAATATGAGGAGGCGCATTCGGAATTGTTGGCGCAGGTCTCGCCGACCTCCTTCCAAATCCCGCCTGGAGGCGCGCCGCCTGGCGCGCCCTGTCCGGCTGGCGCGATTTCGGCGTATCCGCTTACTACACACTTGCAACCCTCGCCGCAACTTCCCGCGATGGTGAATGCCCTTCTATTCCCGGGCGCGGTTTCCGCCTCAGTGAAGCCCACCTTCAGCGGGTCAATCTGGCATATCCCGGGCGAGACGATTGTGCTGGGTGTGACCTGGTATTCCGCCACCCCCCACGCGGTTTTGGATTCCACGGCAGACACGGAAAGGAGGATGCGATTGTTTTTGCGCGTGCCGTCGAGGTAAACATCCTGCAAGGAGTATTTTCTCCCCTTCTCCAGTACCATCGTCGCGGAAGTGCGCATGAACTCGCCGACGAACAGGTAGATATTGCCGGGTTGGTTTACGAAACTGTAGCGCGAGGATGAATCCTGGATGATTTCAAAGGTATCGAAAGACACCAGGATTTTCATAGCCGGCGCGCCGGTCTCGCACTTTTCGCGGGTGGGCGCGCTGAGGCTGGATTCGCCCGTGCGGGTGAACGCGCTGGCCTGGTACTGGCAGGTGCAGCCAACCGGTTGTTTGCGTTTCTCGACGCGGAACTTCTGGTCGGCGGTGGAATTGCCGCCTGCGCTTTTCGTGACCACGTAGTGCGCATCCTGGACGCCGCCCGGACAACTGTATTTGCCGTAGACGATGAATCCGTCAATGCGCGGCTTGGCTTGCGCGTCGTAATCCCAGGCCAGGTTGTGCGCGAACGGATCGGTCGCGTCCATTTTCAGGTTGGTGGGCGCGGGGATGGACGGGTCGGAGATCGCGCCGCCCCATTGCCAGTTATCGAGCCAGAGACGGTAGATCAGTTCGAACTGGGCGTCGCGGTCCTGCCCGCTCCAGTTGGTGTTGCGCGCCCCCGGGTTCGCCAGCGATTCGTAGGTGTGCGAGCGCTGGAAGCCGCGCAGGTCTATTGGACCCGTAAGAGATTTCTTGCTTCCTCGCACTTCCACGATCAGGATGTCGCTGGGTTTCGCCAGGACGCCCTCCGGCAGGGGGATGCCCCACTCCCCGGCCGCGCTCCAGTCGCCAGTGGGCAGGTAGTCCTGGCTTCCGCGCGGAACGCGGAGGGGCGAGAACTTGCCGAGGGTGAGCAATACGTACCCTTCCGGGCTGCCATCGTTTGGCCGGAAGTTGATCGGCTGGAACATGAGTCGCTTGGGACCGGCGGCGAGTTTGCAATTGGTTGCCAACGTCACATCCACCATGGCGCTGTTGCTTCTGCCTCCGCTGAGGACGCCGTTGAGTTTTCGGTTCGCTACGACATAATACATATACTTGCCCGGGCTTGGAGTCCGATCCTCGTATTGGGTCGAATTGGGCGCGAGCGAAGCGATCCATGCGTAGTGCGGCTGGCCCGGGTCAAGGCGGTTGACGCTGTAGCTGGTTTCGTCGCTGGCGTTGTCGCTCCACGTCAACGTGACTTTGCACCCCTCGGTCGAGACCGCCTTCAAATCGCTGGGGTCTTTCACCGCGCCGACGTTGGACGGCAATATCGCGCCCGGCATGGGGAACACAGACGGTTCCAACGGAACGACGCCGGGATCCGGTTGCGGGACCGCGCCGGGGCGGAAGGCCGGTAATATGCCCGGCAGGTTGCCGAGGTTGGCGGGGCCGCCGGGGTTCGGGCAGAAGTTCACGATCAGGGTTGCGGGCTGGCTGTTGCTGGTCTGGCCGTTCACGTCCAAAACCTCCACCCAGATCACGGCCGAGCCTCCGTCCTGCGCGAGATATCCCCCGGCCTCGCCGGCCGCGTTGATGTTGACGCCAAAGTCCGAGCCGCCGATTGACACCATCGGGACGGTCAGGATGCCGGACGCGCCTGCTTTGCCGGTATACGCGTATTTCAGAGTGGCGGTTTTGACCGCGCTGGGCGGGTCAACCGTAACTGTGACGTTGGTGGTCAACGGCTCGACGGTGCAGGACTGGCCGTAGTAGACCGGCGAGGTCAATACGCTGACATTCTTGATGGCGAGCGAGGGCTGGTTGACCGGCGGCGGGGGATTGGGCGCGGCGGGAGCGGGCTGGCCCGGGCGCGGGACCGCGACCGGCTGGACCCCGTTCGGTCCCGGCACCGCGGCTTGCGGCGGCTGTGGTTTCGGCATCGGGATGACAATCACCTGGCCGGGTACGAGCGGCTGGCCGGGGACAAGCGCCGGGTTGGCGCGCAGGATATCATCCACGCTCACGCCCAGGCGCGCGGCGATGTTCTCCAGCGTGTCGCCCGGCTGGACGAGGTACTGGGCGTATTCCTGCGTGGAGGCGACTTGTTCAACGACGGTCACGTAATGCGCGACCGACTCGCCGAATGCCCCCGCGCGGTTGTAGGCGCGGGCGTGCAGCGTATACGTCCCAGCCCTGACCGCCACCATGGGATAGGACAGGCTCAATGTCGGCAGGCCGTTCGCGTCCGGGGCCGACTGGCTGAGGACGAGCGCGTCGTCCACCCACAGGTCCAGGCGGATGACGCCCGAGGGGTCGGTTGCGCTGGCGAAGAAGACGAAAGAGTCGCCTTGCGTAAACTGCGCGCTGTTCGCGGGTTGTTGGATCGTCACCTGGGGACCGAGAGCGGGCGCGGCGGCTGGCCCGGCGTCCGTGCCAGGCATCCCAATACTGGGCAGGCTACAAGCCAGCGTCAGCGCGACCAGCACACCGAAGCCGACCAGCCCGTAGGTGAGTCCCCTTTTGTTTCGAGGATTTGCAAATTTATTGTTCATGGTTTTCTACCTCCGGTGATGGTCAACGGATTTGGTAACGGACACCTGCACCGACCGCAGGTGCGGTGTAAACGGATGAGATGGTCGCGTGGTCAAGTGGTTTGATAGTCGTGCGATCAGGTGGTTGGTGGTCAACGGATTTGAGGATAGGTTTGGATTGAGTTCGCCTATCCGTGTATCCGTTGACCACCTTCATGGTTGCACCCATTGCGGGCAAGCGCCGGAACAGAAGGTCAGTGTGCCGAATCTTTGGCTGTTTATTTCCACGCCAAAAATCCCGCTGCCGTAACCGAAAACGGCATCCTTGGTGAATGTCACCGCGTTGTTGTTGTCCGAAACGAGCCTGACCAGGAAGAGTTGATGGTTGGGATTATGGGAGACCATGGAATACCGCCCGGTTGCCACAGGCATAAACGGGCTGATCGCGTTTGGCCGCTCTTCGTATGTAAATGTGCCATTGTCGGCGAATGTGATGCGAACGCTGCAATATCCTCCAAAGTCCGGCGAGCAGTAGGCCCCGAGGTCCCATGGGAGGGAACCGCCGAGTAATCTCCGAAGGAATTGGCTGTCCGGATTCTGGGTATTCGGGTCATGGATTTGGATCGTCCTGGCCGTGCCGGGGAATTCGGCGGAAACGGGCCCTCGCCCAGTGACAGTCGGCGCCTGCGCTCCCTGTGCCCAATTCCCGTAAGACGCCTGGTAGGTGTAGTTCTCGTCGAAGAACTCCTTGATGACCAACGAACCGCCGTTGGCCGGGATGACCAGCCCGGAGTTCACGATCGGGTTTTCGATGACCCCATTGCTCTTGCGCGTGATGTCCAGTCTGACGATATCGAAGCCGGTCTGGTTGACGAAGGTGATGGCGCAACCTTCATTGCCCGGACAGCCGGCCCCGAATCCCTGTTGCGCAGGCGGCGCGGGTTGGTTCGGCGCGACGGGCGCGGCAGGTTGAGCTCCCTGCGAGGGGACGTTCTTGAGTGAGAAGATCAGTTCGCATTTGCCGTTCGTGGAGGTGAGACTGTAACTGGCTCCATCGGGTCCCGCCCAGTCGTTGGCCGTTTTCTTGAGCGCCCCGTTTCCCTGGCACAGGCCGGGCAGGCTGAAATTGATATTCAACGCGGGCGATTGTCCGGGGCCGATCAACACCGTCACCGCGTTGTTGTTCACCAGGCCGTTGAGGGCGATGGCATTGAGCGGATATCCTTTTCCATTTTCGATGACCACCGCGTTGGATTTCCTCCCGAATTCGTTGACGGAGAGGTGGATATCCGAGGCGGCGGAGTTCGCGCCGGAGATCAGGCCGTTGAAGGTTTTGAGGGTCTCGAAGGTCACGTAGACAGCATCCACGGGCGCGGCGGTGGTGCAGGATTCCGGTTGCGGGGCGCTGAGGGCCGATACGCCGCCGCCGCCGAAGGCGCTGACCTGGAAGGCGCAGGCGCAACCGGTCGGTTCGTCCTTGGGGACGATCTCGGCGCGCTGGGCGCTCTTGCCCACCGTCTGCGGGAACTGGATTTTTTCATCCTGGCCCGGGCAGGTGTATTGGCGGTGGACAATAAACCCGTCAATGCGATCCTTGCTGGCGGCATCGTAGTCCCAGGTGAGGACGCGCTTTGCCGGGTCCTGGGTATTCAACTTCAGGTTGGTCGGCGCGGGGAGATTGGGATTGGAAGCCTGCCCGTTCCACAGCCAATCTTCGAGCCAGATCTTGTAAGCCAGTTTGAAGCCGCTGCCTTCACCCATCCACGTTTGGTCTTTGGCGTTCGGCGCGGTCAGGTCCATCGCAGTATGGGAGGCCGCGAATTTCCCCAGGTCAACCGGCGGCTGGTTGGGCGCGGAGCCGTCGCCGTGCACCTGCACGTAAAGCGACGCGCCGGGCTGGCTATAAACCTGTTCGGGCGCGGGCACGGAAAATCCCAGACCCTGGTTTTCCAAGCTGCCGATGTTGAACGAGGTTCGTTCCCCGCGCGGAATGCGGATGGTGGGCAGGTCGCCGATGGTCACCTGCACGAAGGCCTGGGGCTGCGTCGCTTGGAAGAAGATCGGCACAAAATGAACGCGCTTGAACTCGGCCAGCGGCTTGCATTTGTCCGAAGATGCCAGTTCCACCCACACCAGCGCGCTGGGCGCCTGGCTGG
>JASEHI010000073.1 GCA_030018695.1 Anaerolineales bacterium | reverse complement strand
AGGGCTGGAAATAAAAAGTGCCCCCACGGAGATTCGAACTCCGGTTTTAGCCTCGAGTACCTCGATGGTATCAAAGGGCTGGAAATAAAAAGTGCCCCCACGGAGATTCGAACTCCGGTTTTAGCCTCGTGTACCTCGATGGTATCAAAGGGCTGGCATTTTTCCAGTGCCCCCACGGAGATTCGAACTCCGGTTTTAGCCTTGAAAGGGCTGCGTCCTGGTCCACTAGACGATGGGGGCTTGTTGAGCGGGGGGATTTTACCATCCCCCTAACCTCAGGTCAAGCAATTTACGAAACTAAATTTCCTTCCGGTCAGAGAGCAATGCCAGCAGATCCACCTGTTTGCGGTTGAAGAGCACCGCCGGGCTTTCGATTCGCAGGCTGGGGATCAGGATGGCGGTCAGGGTCGTCTCGTAGAGCGGGATGAAGTCGCGCGTGCCTTCCATCATGACGGTTGAGAAGTCGAAGCGCCCGGACCATTCCAGCGTCCCTTCAAGCTCGTAGACCTGGGTCGTGACCCGGATGGGATACTTGATCAGGTTCTGGTAGCCGCCGCGCGCCACTGCCTGTGGGCCAGCATCCTCGCGGCGTGCCAGGCAGACAGCGAAGATATTTGGCTTGACCAGGTTAATCAATTTATATTCGCCGACCAGTTTGGTGGGCATATGCAGGCGGGCCAGTTTGGCGTCTTGTGCCTCGACGAAATTCGAGGTGACATCGTTCATCAGACCCATCAAACCGCTGCGCGGAACCATGATCTGGCCGACGATGCGGTAGCCCGGGGTGAGGAAATCCGCGGTTATCAAGCGTCCTGTAACCGAAGCAGGTTCATGCATCTCTTGGCATTCCAGGTGGGAAATTTATTCCAGGGAGGGACGGGTGGAATCGCGTTGACTCAGCGGCGGATGCGGCCAGCGCGGTCGGGGTGTGGATTTGCCCGCATCCGGGTTGAGCAGCATGGACAACCAGGAAATGGCGCGCTCATCGTAATCGCGGCGTCCGCACACGTCGCAGACCCAGGCCGGGAAATTGGGGACGGTGATCAGCTCGTCGCTCAACCAGGTGAAGTAGGTGATATATTGCAGGCGCATCATGCCTGGCGGACATTCTTTGCAGGGATAGGTGTGATTGTTGGCTAGCTCGCTCATCGCTTATGTTCCTCGCGCCGCGTCTTCAAGCATAGTGTTGGTAGCCGTAATGGAATTTTCTCGAGGTAGAACATAAAATTCTTTGCGGCTTTGCGCCTTGGCGTTGAAAAAAGGGTTTTTGCTGTAGACTCAGGCATGATATTCCTATGGGGCAGCGAGAACTAATTGATCGTGCTTGATAAGCATCCAATTGTCGAACGGCCAATAGACGAGTACGGCCTTGCCGGCCACATTTTCGAGCGGCACCAAGCCCCAGCTATGCGAATCGGAGGAATCATTGCGGTTATCACCCAGCACGAAGAGATGATCCTCCGGCACACTCCAATTGCCAACGTACTTGGGCGAGGCCGCAATATATCCTTCCACCAGCAAAGCGCCGTTGACGTATACATGCCCATCCGAGATGGCGATCTCTTCGCCGGGCAAGCCGATCACGCGTTTGATCAAATCTTCCTTGGGGTTTACGGGGAAGCGAAAGACGATAATATCGCCGCGTTCCGACTGGCCGAAGCGATAAGCCAACCGGTTCACCAGCACGAATTCGCCGTTGTGTAAAGTGGGGAGCATACTGAACCCGTCCACGCGCACACGCGCCGAAACAGCGTTGATCGCCAGGAATAACACAACCGATAAAACCAGCGTTTCCAGTATATCCAGCAGGAACCTTTTCCAGGTGCTGGCTGCTGGGCCAGATCCAGGCTGGGTGATGATCTCAGGGGAAAGTTCAGTCAAATTCTGCCTCCACAAAGCATTATAAGACTCCTTTGAGGTGGAGGCAAGGGAAATATCAAACCCGGCCCCAGGCGTAATAAGTTGGCACGTGAAGCACGCGCTCGCCGCGCCTCCAGGCCTCTTCATCCAGTTTTTTTATTCTCTGTAATTTCCTGGCTGTAACGAATCCCGCCAAATCGGCCTCCAGCACCACCCATTCCAATTCCCGTTCCTCGGGCGTGAGCGGATGCGTTCCCACCCCGCGCAGGCTGCCCGTTTCGAGCAGCGTTATCCCCGCCTCGGCAAACAGCCCGGCCAGCCGCCCTCCCACCGTGGGATCGGCGCCCTGCCTCCACAGCGACTCGGATTGCCAGCGGCCCAGCGGCGCGAACGCTTTGGGCTTATCCACGCGCCGGCTGTAATCCGGCTCGGCCAGCGCCAGCACAAATCCGCCGGGACGCGTCACGCGCCGCATCTCGCACAACACGTCGGGCGGATACTTGACCCACAAGAGCAGGAAATGGCAAAAAGTGATGTCGAACGTCTGCGCCGGGAAAGGCAGGCAGGAGGCGTCGCCGTTGGTCAGGAGGGCGCGCGGAGCATGGAGGCGCGCCTCGGTCAGGCGAGCCGGCTCCAGGTCCAGCCCGTGGACGGCGGCCTGGGAAGGCAGTTCGGCCAGCAGCGCCCCCGTCCCGCAGCCGACTTCCAGAATGCGCCCGGCGCGCCGCAAGTCAATCGCATCGAAAATGTAATCCCGCAAGCTGCGCGTCCAACCGGCCTGTTGAGAAAAGCGGGCGTGCCAATCCATTGTTTACAGTCTCTCCTCCGCCCAGTTGACCACGAACGCTGCCTGTTCCTCAGTCTCTGGTGAAGATGGGAAAAAAGCATATTGCGCGCAGGTCTGGTAGAGTTCGTTCAGACGGTGCAAGGCTGCCTTGCCATCCAGCCCCTGATGTACCAGGTAACAGGCGACAATTGTGCCGGTGCGCCCGATGCCGCCCCAGCAATGCAGGTACACTTTGCACCCTTGAACAGTGGCCGACTCTATGGCTTCCAGGATGGCGGTCATCGTCTCGAAAGATGGCAGGCCTCTATCCGGGATGGGGAAGCGGTGGTAGTGGATGCTGCGGTTGTAATAAACCGCGTCCTCCATCAGAATGGGCAGGTAGGAGGGGAGTTCGCCTTCGACTGTCAGGTCGAAGAAAGTGTCGAAACCAGCGTTGAGGAAGGCGGTCAGGCGCTGATGGGACTGCGCCTCGTCACGGCTGCCGGCGTATCCTCCGGCGAGGAACTGGCCCGGCACGACCCAGTAGGATTCAGGGATGGGGCGGTCTGGGAGGGTCATTTATGGTTGCTTGAAGTAGGTGCAAACCCGGCTGATGATCTCATCTCGCAGTTGTACCAGTTCAGGCCAATCGTAAAAGAACAATATTTTCTGTTCAGCGATGGTATTGCCGGCCGGTTTTGGCTCGAGGATGAAGAACATCCACGCCTCGGCGATATCCTCCTCCGGGCTGGTGGCCGCGTATTCGGTGACGAATTGGTGCTGATAAGTCTCGTAAAAATCGTACAGGCGACGGTCATACTCATCCTGATCTTCGGTGGCGTTGATTTGTTCCCATTCGGCGTAAATGGCAGTCCAAAAGACGCGGTGGAAGTGGTTGATGTAAGAATTCGGCTGGCTGCATCCCTCGCCGAGGAAATATTGCTGGCAGGCCTCTGCAGCCTGCGCGCCGTCCGGGTTGTCGTGGAGGTTCATCTCGATCACGACCTGCGAGGTGTTCAGCGTCAGCAAGTGACCGAACTCATGCAGGAGCGTCGCGCCGAGGGCTTTTCTGTCGGCAGAATCGAGAATATCCACGCCCAACGACCAATGCGCGGGATCATAACCATCCTGTTCGACGGCAGCCAGGATGTTGTACTGACCGTCGGTGAAGATCACGTATTTGTTGACGATTTCACGCTGGTTGGCTGGGATGATGCTGGTGAAATAATCCCAGATATCTTCATGCGCGGCTGTGTCTTGCTGGTAAGGGCGCAGTTTCGCCGGAATCGCGCTCAGGGTCGAGCCGGTCAGTTGATCACCCTCAACCAGATAAACGACCAGTGTCTGCTCTGCATGGATTGCTGGTACTTTGCGCCCGTATGTTCTTGCGTGTGAGCCATCTCCTTCCGAGGCGATCAACATCTCTGATAGCAGGCTTGGACAGGTGATCTGCGGGGACGGCGAAGGGATGGGCGTGGCGGTCTGGGTGGCGGTTGGCGTCGCGCTTTGCGCAGCACCTACTCGGTCGGCAATGATCGGCGGTTGGGTCGGGGCTGCAGGCTGGAGCGTAAAGGGGACGTATGGGATGCAGATGCAGGCGGCGGTGACAACGAATAAAGTGGCTGCCAGGATTAAGATCGAGAATCTTTTGTTCGACATCAGGATACCTGTATTCACTCACTTGCTACCGAATATTCTTGTACTTATTCGCGTCACATCGTACTCGCAGAGTATTCGCCAATTCGCGGCATTCGCGTTAAACTCCGAGGGTGAGCTTATTCAATCAGCAACTTGACGATCTCGGCCGCATCTTTGACCAGGCCCGGGCAATTCTTATCGAAGACCTTTTTTTTACGCGCCTTTTGGAATTCTTCGGATATGCGGATGTCATAGCCAACCAGCTCCCGGCAGACGATCGAGCTGTGTTTTTCCTCGAAGCGGCGGATGAATTCCTGTGAAACCTTATAGATCTCTTCCTTCTTTTCGGGAGTGACCATGCCATGCTTCAAGGCGATGACCATCAGCGCGCCGGTCACCGCGCCGCACACCTCGCCCTGGCGGGCAACGCCGCCGCCGAACGGCGAGGCGATCTTGAGCGCCAAATCTTCTGCGATGCCGAATTGCCCCGCAAAAGCCGAGAAAACGGATTGCGAACAGGAAAAGCCCTGGCTGAAGCGACTGAGGGCAATTTGGGTTTGATCGTTCATGTTTCTGCAAGCTCCTCGCCTGAAAAGCGGATTTCGTTGGGGTCGAGTCTGTGCGGTTTCAAATTGACAACCTTTCTCAGACTTCAGACTAATGTCTTCTTGATTGGTATGCGCTCTCTAACGCATCCGGAAATACCAAAAACAATCCACACGCCGTTAGAGAACGCCGTCTAATCAATGAGAATATATCTTCTCCCAGGGATCTTTCAAGATATTACCCATCACCTTATCCGCCATGCCCTGGGCGGGTAGCACGTCGCCATCCGGCTCGACGTAGAGCCAGGCTTTACCCGCGCCATCGGGAACATTATCTTCAGCGGTTTCGTGGGAGACAGGATTATCGGCGGAATATGGCACGGGCAGATCCCAGGCCAGCGAGAGGCCGATGGTGGAAGCCGTATTGCGTAGTGCGTATTGCGTATCGCCCAATTCAGGACTCGCGGCACTGAGAGAAATGGACTTGACATCCAACTCGGCCAGCCTTTGCAGCGTTTTCTCCGCGCTTTTGGCGTTCTCTGCGGTTAAAGTGAAGTGTACGGTGGTGAAGATGTCCTCCGGCATGATCGTTTCCAGCGCCTTCCACGAGGCCTTGTTCTCCGGCTGGAGGATGAAAAGCAAATGGTCGAGGCCGGTTTGGAGCAGGGTTTGCAGGTATTGCTTATCGGCCAGTTTCAGTCCGTCGGTCAGCAATCCACAGACCTGACCGTTCTTCTCGGCGTGGGCGATCAGGGTGGGTAAATCCTCGCGCAGGGTTGGCTCGCCGCCGGTGAAGGTGATGTGCGGGATGCCGGCCGTCCAGGCCTTGTCCATGATGGTTTGCCATTCCTCGGTGGTCAGCTCGCGCTCGACGCGTTTGACCGGGGCGTGTTCGGCCTTGTCGCCGGGCGGCAGGCGATAGGTGAGAGCGCAGTCGAGGCGCAGCGGGGCGGTCAGTTCCTGTGAGTGGGGCGCGACGCGCTCGAAGTCGAGGTACGTCACCGGGTCGAGGTCCGGGGTGTGGATCAGTTCCTGGACGCGGTCGCGAAAATCCATAAAATCCTGCAAAGCCAGCGCCCGGTTGACGCGATAGCGCGAGGCGATCTGTTTGGCGGCCTGTTCAGGCGGCGTGCCTTTCATCATGTGGAAGGCATACTCGGCTGCGGTGGGATTGAGGTGCAGCATGGTGGCCGCGTTGACGATGAGAACGCCGCAGCCATCCTTCTGCAAGCGCAGATGCAGGCGGTAGGCGGGTTCGTCAGGCTGGGATTGGTAATGATGCGTGCCGGCCGGCAGCGGTTGGGTGCGGGAGAATTGTTCGCGCAGGAAATTGACGATGGAAGCCATAGGTGCTCCTTTCACTACTCTCTGCTCTCTAATCTCGCACGAAATGCGGCATTTCAAAGGGGATTTCGATGGATAGCTCGACAAAGCCAAAATAGGCGCCATCCTTATACCAGGGCGTCTGGTAGATGAGTTTCTTTTTGCCGTTCTTCTCGATGGTGTAGATGTTCTTCAGTTGCTTGTCCATCATGTGTTCCAGTTGGCCACGCGCCGGTTCGGGGTGGCAGTCGAGTACATTCTTGCCGATGAGGGCGCGGCCGCCGTCCTCAGCGAAGAGCATTTCGGCTTCATCGTTCATTTCGAGGATGACGCCGTCTGTGTCACAGACCATCACCTCGAGGGGGAGTTCTTTTATCCAGGAGTATTCCGAATGGATCATCTTGGTCTCTGGAGCAATACCCTTGCGAAACGATAACGATCTTGCGGCTCTGTAAGGCGATATTCCATATCGCCTTACGGCGGCGGAATGAATTCCGCCTTACGGCATTTGGAACTGCGTCAGCAGGGCGTGCAGCACCGTCACGAACAGGTCCAATCGCTGATCCACTCGACCTGGGAATACCTCGTCAAGGTAATCGAGGTCGTCGTAGCGGGCATGAATAATGGCGCCTTCCTCGCCGTACTGCGTATCCACCTGGGTGTAGCCATCCTGGTCGCCCAGGTTCCAGTTGGTGGCCTCGAAGTAGATCCACGCGATGCCGGCCTGGTCGAAGGCTGCGTGGTCGCCCGTGGTATAGCCGTCTTCGTCCGAGAGGTCCACGTTTCGGATGGTTTGCAGGTCATAGCCATTCGTACCGGCCCAGTCCATGGCCCAATTGCGCGCTTCGGCCTCGTTCTCCGGACTGTAGACGTAGGCAATATCGCCCGCTGAAACGCTGTCGAGATTGATGAAAAGGACGATGTCCTGGATTTCGCCGGCGCCCAGCGCTGAGACGAAAGCATCCGACCCGAACAGCCCGGCCTCCTCCGCGCCGAACGCGATGAAGTAGAGGGTATACGGAGTGGGCGCGTCCGCGACCAGTCCTGCCGCTGCGAGCATCACCGCCACGCCGGAGCCGTTATCGTCTGCGCCGCGGCCTTCCTCGCCCGAGTCATAATGCGCGCCGACGATGATCACCTTGGATGAATCGCCTTCTTTGACAGCGATGATGTTGGCCGAATCAATGGCCTCGCCTTCATCGCCTGTGGCCGAGAAAGGCTGGAACTCGGAGGCGTAGCCCATCTGTGCAAAGGCAGCCACGATGTACTGCCCGGCTTCGGCTTCCTCTGCCGATCCCGACCAACGCGCGCCGATCTCGTTCATGGCCGCGAGATACCGGCGGGCGATTTCTCCATTCGTCCCACCATAGTCTACAACAACGGGGGTCCCTTCCTCTGTCGTAATCTGGGGAGTAAGACTCAACGGAGCGCAGGCGCCGATGAGCAAGGCAAACAGGACAAGGATGGAAATTTTTCTCATTTTTAGTTCACCTGTATGATGCTGTTGTTAGGTTTTCCTCAAATTGCAGCGGACATCCGCCGCCGCACTCTGATAACAACGCGCAGCCGGCGCATTTTTCCGGCAGGCCCTGGCGTTCACGCAATTTGACAGCCAGTTCGTGGTTCCAGATGGAGTGCCACTCGTCCGTGAGCAGGTTGCCGAGTTGGTGGTAATACGATTGGCATGGCATGACGCTGCCGTCGGGTTCGATGCACATGTTGTAGGTACCAATGAGCAGGTTGCCGCCGGCTGCCTATGGCAGATCGAGGAGGCGGGCGAATAGATCACGCACCCGCGTCCGATCGGAGACGGATAGTGCTCCCAGCTTGCGTCGCACCAACCGGACATCAAAGGACGAAAGAAGGGGCTTGACGACGCTGGGCTTCAGCAACCCGGCGGCCTGCCAATTTACCAGGCTCACTTCTTCGTCGGGCGTGCGCATGATCTGACTCGTAATCGGGGCGAGGATCACATCAGGATGGGTCTGATTGTACGCATCGCCACTGACCACAACCGATGGACGTTGCTTGCTCCCGCTTTGATCGGTGAATGGGTATGGAACGAGGAGCACGTCGCCTTGCCTATAAACTGTCATAGAGGGCATCTTCTTCATTGTCCCACACGTGGGCGAATGCTGCTTCCGAAAGCTTCATCGCATTCCACACAAGCATCTTATGGGATGGTTCCTCATCGAGGATCGTGACCAGCAGGTGTGTGCCGGGTTTTAGTTCGATCCCCACATCGAACTGGATTTGTGTGCCATCGAAGTGAGCAGGAACGGTCATCAATGTTCTCTTCATCATCTCGTTTGGATATGGATGGTACAACTCTTTGACCTTCATGGAAACCTCCACAGCAAGTGTCACAAAAGGGTATGCGGTACTCTGTCTTCACCTTTCGCCATTCTATCACCTTTTCGCTCACCTGCCGATCATCGGGCTACAGGACCCGGTGCACCTTGTTGGTCATATTTCTCAACTAACAACCGACAAATGCTGTGCGGTCTCGAATTGCAACGGACATCCTCCGCCGCACTCAGCCAGCAGGAGACAGCCGCTGCATTTCTCCGGCAGGCTCTGCCGTTCGCGCAGGCGGATGGACAATTCGTGATTCCAGATGGCATCCCAGTCGTCTTTCAGGAAATTGCCGAGTTGATGGTAATACGACTGGCAGGGAATGACGCCGCCATCCGGCTCGACGCACATGTTGTAGAGCGCCGCGGTGCAGCCCTTGACGCCCAGATCCAGCGACATCGGGTCGAAGCCGCAGTATTGCGTCGGCGTGTACCAGATGAGGCGCTGGCCGCGCGCTTCGGTCTTGGCGCGGGCAATTTCCAGCAGCGGCGCGAGTTCGCGCTCATCCAGCCCGCTGCCCACCGTCGCGCCACGTCCCGAATAGATCAGCGCGTTCAGGCCCACGGTCGGCACGCCCAGTTCGGCGAGAAAATCAAGTGTAGCGTGGAGCGTGGAGCGATTTTCCTGCAACATCGTGGTATTGGTCATAACATAGAGCGGCGCAGCGATGGCATTTTTCAGACCTTTGATGGTCTGCTGGAAAGCGCCCTTGGCACGCACCATTTCATTGTGGATTTCCGGCTCGCACGATTCGAGGGTGATCTGCACGTGGTCGAGGCCGGCCTCAACCAGCCGCTCCACGTAGCGCGGGTCGCTCAGGCGGCGTCCGTTGGTGTTCAAGCCGGTGATCTGTCCGTTTGATTCAGCGTGCGAAATGAGCTCGGGCAGGTCCTCGCGCAGGGTCGGCTCGCCGCCGGTGAAGATGATGTGCGGGATGCCGAGGTCCCAGGCTTTATCGAGGACGCGCTTCCAATCGGAGGTGGGGAGTTCGCGTGAGGTGAGATAGGAGTTAGGAGTTAGGAGTTGTGAGTGGCCGATTCGCTGACTCGCCGAATCGCCGAATCGTCGAATCGCTGATCCGCTGAATCGCTGATTCGCTGACTCGCCGAATCGCTGACTCGCCGTATCGCTGATTCGCTGGTTGTAGCAATGGGCGCAATCGTTGTTGCAGCGGTAAGTCAGCGCCAGGTCCATGCGGTAGGGCGCGGAAGGACGAGCGCTGAAGGGCGCGTCCACTTCCAGCTCGAGTTCGTGGATCGGGCAGGCGCCGGTGAACAAGGATGAAAGATGAAGGATGAAGGATGAATAGTCGGCGCGGGCTTGTGCGTTGCTGACACGATATTTTTGTTGAATGGTTTTAATGGCTTGTCCTTCATCCACTTCTTCCAATATCAAATACGCCATCAGCGCCGCTGTTGTATTAAGGTGCATCACCCGATTCGCGTTGATGATGAGGGTGCCGTGTCCATCCGCGTCGAGGCGCAGGTGGATGCGCGATCTTTCGTGTTCATCCTCACGAGTATAGTGATAAAGACCCGATGTTGGAAATACGATTGGCGATTGACGATGAACGATTTTTGAAAAGTCAGTAAAGATGCTCATTTGGCTGAACTTCATCCTTCATCTTTCATCCTTCATCCTTTATCCTTTATCTTCCCCCCCCCGCGCAGGCGCAGGCGCAACCGGCGCAGGCGCAGGCGCAGGCACAGGATCTCCCGCCGCTGCTGCTTCCACCTCCACTGCTCGAACTCGATTTGGGTACTGGGTTGGTCTGCTGGGTGACTTTGGAGGTGAAGGAGTTCAGGTCGCCGATGACGCGGCTGGAGAAGGATTGCGCACCGGTGACCACAGAGGCAGCGAAGGTGGAGCCTGGCACGGATATGGCGCGGCCCGGAGATGAGGATGGCATGACCGAGGCCGTTTTTGGCGCGCCGACCGAGGCTGGCTGATAGGCCGGGTCGTAGCGTCCCCACCACATCGGAACATAGACCGGGCCGCTAAAGACGCGGCGGGTGTGATCATCGTAATCCTTATCGAGCATTGTCCATTCCATCGCTTGCTCATACATCTGGCTCTTGACCTCGGGTGTGCCGGCGGCTTCGATTTGCTGCCAGGCTCTCTCCATGATGCTCTTGTAGTATGCGATGCTCTCCTTGCGGCTGAAGCCTTTCATTTTTTCAGAAACGGTCTTGACCAGTTTAACGGTCATTTCCTGTAAACCCTGTTTGGGGATTTTGTTCACATCCGAGAAAGCCAGCAAGAAGTCTTTTTCGTAATTATGTAATTCTTCCGGTATTGGCTGGATGACTTGCAGTTTCAGCGGCTCGCGGGTGATAACCTGCGCAGCATTCTTTTTCACCACGCTGAAAAGGATCATGGTCATCACTTTGTCGAGCGGTTGTTCCATCAGGATGGCAGCTTCGACCGCGGTCAGGCCGCGCTTGATGCCATGCCCCTCGATGGAAATCTTGGGCGGCAGGTATTGCATCTTGCGCTTGCGCTCGTTGATGATGCCCAGGATCGGCAGGCCAAAGAAGAACAAAGCGAAGCAGCCGCAGATGGCGGGACCAATCAGCGCGTCCCAGTCAATCGAAAAGGCTGGCGGCTGGACGATAGCGCCTTCCGGGACATATTGCTTCGGGAATGACATGCCGAATGTATATTGGGTATAGCCATTGGCCGCGCTGCTGTGCCAGGTGTAAGTGACCTGATTCTGATCATCGTATGTGGCCTCGGGGGCGTCGTTTCCCGGCCAGCCGCCACGCGGGATATGGTAACGCGGCTCGCCCGGTTGGATGCCGGGAGGCAGGTGAAAGATCACCGTCAGGTCGGTCGAGCCGGTCACGTATTGCGAGCCGAACCAGGTGGGGGCGAAGACTGCCGAAGCGTAGACCTCATCCTTGTCATCCGGATACAACATCTTGCTAACCCTGCCTACGTAGACATGCACCGTGCCAGATTGCCCCGGCTGGATGGCGTATGCGCCCATATCCACCGAGAACCCGTAAAGCCCATCGCCCTGGAAATCGGACGAAATCTTTAGCGCATGACCGTCCATATCCGCGGAGATGCTGTTGAAGGCGTAGTTTCCGTGTGGCATGCCGACGTCCACGAAGTCAATGACGTGCGCGCCCGGGTTATTGTTAAAGACGAAGGTGTAATCCAGCGATACGCTCCCGTCGCTGTTCCAGAAAACATGCACGACTTCCCGGTCGAGGCTGAAGGAGTAGGCCTGCGCGCTGGCGCTGGTCGTTGTTGCCAGGAGCAGGAGAATTACGAGAAATAAGGTAATGCGCCGCTTCATAGTTCCCTCCGATTACGTTTTACGTTTTACGCTTTACGTTTTACGCTTTACGCTTCACGTATCCTGTAAAACCTAAAATATCACCACTTTGGTTCTTCTGTCAATTGATACGCCGTATTGCAATATGGGCAGGCGACCATCGGCGCGCCGTTGACCAGTTTGATGTTATCGGCTGTCAGCGTCCCGCCGCAGGACTGGCATTTCATCTGCTCGATTTTGGTCTCACCGGGCAGGTCTACTTTCAGAGTGACGTTTTGGGCGGTTTCTTGTTTCGTTTTGCGGACGGCCAGGACAATCAATACAATCCCGCCGACCATCGCTATGGCGCCGATGCACATTCCGGCACTTCCAATACCTGTTACGCCCTGTGCTCCACCAGAAGCGCCAAGGAGAATAAAGCCTCCCACGCAAATGCCGGCGGCGGCGAGGAGAATAAGAATGACTGCGCCAACATACATCCAGGTTGTAGATTTCATGCTTGCCTCCGTCAAAGGGGTATACGTTTGAAAAACGAGATTGATTTACGTAAGTTTAACACTTTCTTGCAAACAAGACAAATGATTTAAGTCTGTATTTCTTATTCAACACCTTCGCCAATTTTGATTCGTAGCGCAATAGATTTGGGTGTGTTTCAAATGAGTTGAAGTAAGAACGTCCCGAAGGTTTTGCTGA
>JASEHI010000072.1 GCA_030018695.1 Anaerolineales bacterium | reverse complement strand
GGTCAGTCGTCACAATAAAACCGGAAAAATCGGTCCAACTTTTGGGGTAAGCCCCCAACTGATATTTTCCTCCATTGCTTGTGGACCAGTAATACACCTGAGTTTTGCGATTGAAGGATTGAACAGACCCAAAGCACGTTAATAGGATGGGGAACGGATAAACGGATGGATGGCGCGCGGATGGAAAGCCGTTTCGACAGGCTCAACGCAAGGCTTCGGGGTGGGCGGGCTTGTCCATGCGGCGGGTTGTGGGTTTCGGTGGGCGTGTCCGTGGGGAGGGAAAGAAAGGATGAAGGATGAAAGATGAAAGATGAATTCTTGCCCCGTGCATGGAAGTCCTGTACTTGAGATTTGCCTTCTTGGTATAATTGTCATGTTTAGAGATAGGAGCAAACCATGCCTGAAATATTTCTCGAAAGGATCGAAGTCAACCCTGCGGTGATGCTTGGCAAACCTGTCATCAAAGGGACGCGTATTCCAGTTGAATTGCTTCTCCGCAAATTGAGCGAAGGCGCAACCGACGCGGACTTAATGGATGCATATCCACGCCTGAAGCAAATTGATATTCATGCGGCGTTGGCGTACGCGGCCAGCGCTCTGGCGCACGAAACCATCGTCCTGCAAACCGTGGCATGAGCGATTTGCGTTTTCTCACGGATGAAAGTTGCGACTTCACCGTTGTCCGCACCTTGCGCGCGAATGGTTATGATGTTTTGGCTGTCAGTGAATACATGCAGCGCTCCGTGGATAGCGATCTGATCGAACAAGCCCGCCGCGAAAATCGTATCCTGCTGACAGAAGATAAGGACTTTGGATGGCTGGTATTTGCCAGCCAGTCCCTTTCTGCGGGGGTGATCCTGATCCGTTTCCCGAACAATCTTCGTTCCACGCTTGGACAATCAGTGCTGCAATTGGTAGAACAATACGGTTCCGAATTGGCAGGTGCTTTTGTGGTTGTTCAACCTGGCCAGGTTCGGTTCAGCCGAAAGGGGTAATGGCTTCGCGCGATTGCCTGGGCGGATTCTGGGTTTCGGCGGGCGTGTCTGTGGGGGGAAAGGAAGGATGAAGGATGAAGGATGAATTCTTGCCCGTGAATGGAAGTCGCTTCGGGGTGGGCGCGCTTGTCTGCTTCGACACTCCCTACGGTCGCAGCACAACGCCTGCGGCGGATTCTGGGTTTCGGCGGGAGTGTCTGTGAGGTGGGGGAGGGAAGAAAGGATGAGGATGAAATATGAAAGATGAATTGATGGACATCCTCTTTGCTGTATAATTAGCGACATGGCAACACCCAATCCTTCCCGTGTAAAAGTCAAAATTCCCAAAAAGGAATTGGCTGATTTCTGCCGCCACTATCAGGTGCAGAAATTGGCCTTGTTCGGCTCCGTCCTTGGGAATAATTTCCGCACGGATAGTGACGTGGATGTGCTGGTTTCCTTCCAGCCGAATGCGCACATTGGGTTTATCACCTTCTCGCGAATGCAGCGCGAACTTTCAGGGTTGTTCCAGCGGCCTGTGGACTTGGTTCCGATGGACGGATTAAAGCCCGTCATTCGCGATTCGGTTCTCTCCGACATTGAGGAAGTCTATGCGACCTGAGAAACTCTATCTGACCGATATTGTCGAAGCCGCACAGTCCATTGCAAGATTCGTGATGGGCGAGAGTTTCGATGAATTCGAGCAGAACGAAATGATGAACAGCGCGGTGCTTCAAAAGTTGACCGTCATCGGCGAAGCCGCGTCCCGTCTGCCAAAAGAGTTTACCAACCGTTTCCCTGAAATTCCTTGGGTGGATATTATTGCTTTCCGCAATATCGCCGTCCATGAATATTTCGCCATTCGTTGGGACATTGCTTGGACTGCGGCGACGGAAGAAGTCCCTGTGTTGAAGGAGCAAGTTGAGAAAATCTTGCGGGAAGAGTTCGCAGAATGACTACAGACCTCCGAAGTTTCAAAGACTTCGGAGGTCTTGTTTTAACGCGGATTCTGGGTTTCGGCGGGCGTGTCCGTGGGGGGGAAGAAAGGATGAAGGATGAAAGATGAAGGATGAATTCTTGCCCTGTGCATGGAAGTCCGCTTCGACAGGCTCAGCGCAAGGCTTTGGGGTGGGCGAAATTTTTCCGCAAGGGCAAGGGTCAATTAGCGGTATAATTTCGGAAGAGGTGCCCCATGACCATTGCAACTTTAGACGAAAAACAATTCAAGGTTCTACTCAAAGAAGCCATTGTTGAACTCTTCGAGGAACGGCAGGAAGTTTTTGCCGCGATTGTAGCCGAAGCCATCGAGGATATTGGCCTTGCCAATGCCATTCGCGAAGGTCGAAAGAATGACTTTGTCAGCAAGGAAGAAATAGACGCCATCCTCGCGGGGTAAACCAATGAAAACTCTCTACGAAAAGAGTTTTGGACGCGACTTGAAGAAGATAAAAGACAAGCGCTTGCTGAAACAGGCGCAGAAGATCATCGCGCAGGTCGAATCGGCGGCCTCATTGACAGACTTGCAGAATGTGAAGAAATTGGAAGGTTACACAACGTATTATCGTATCAGGGTCGGCGAATACAGAATTGGGATCGAGGTGCTAGAGGGGCAAGTGATCTTTGTCTGTTTCCTGAATCGCAAAGACATCTATCGTTATTTCCCGTAAACCAGTTCATCCAACTGAGAGGTAATCCAACCTTCGGCGGTGTGTGGGTGGTCAACGGACTTTGTCACCCCGCCCAAATACGGCGGGGCAGGCGCAATCACGGATGGGAACGGATGGATGGCGCGCAGGTGGAAGTCCGCTTTGGGGTGGGCGGGCTTGTCCACTTCGACACTCTCTATGGTCGCAGTGCAACGCCTGCGGAGGGTTGTGGGTTTCGGCGGGTGAAAGAGGGCTATGCCATCTCCCACTTCTGGGCGTGACGAATGAACTCGTCCTTTATCTCAGGCCAGTCGTGCAAATCGGCGGGATCGAAATCGGCGTCATTCGGCCAGATCAGAGTCCGCACTTCGGGATCGAGTCTCACCTGGTTGAAAAACGTTAAATCGCGGAGGGGGCTGTAGATTTCACCGTGCAAGATCGGCTCGAAGTCAATGGTTTGTTCGGTGTCGTCGTTGAACTTTACCCACAAAGTGTAGGGGGCGATAATCTCGAATTCCGTGATTTGATAAATGGGATGTTCCATAGTTCACCTCGTAAATTACCTGAGCGGCTCAATGGAAGAAGGCTTCTTGCCGCTGTCCAGTGATTGCCATGCTGTTTGTAACTCATCCTGATGAATCTCCGCCCATGCAACAACCAATCTTTGTTGTTTGTTCGGCATGGAACCAGAGAGAATTTCCACAGGGCTGATTGTAAATACGGCCTCGTATTCCTGATAGACAGCGTGAAAGTGCGGTTTGTGATGCCTGCCGCCGTGTTCAGCAAACATACGGATGACGATGCCGAAAAATCGTGAGAGTTCTGCCATGTGATCACCTACCCTAATTATACATGGTTCTAATCCCGCTCGCGCCTTTCACCCTGCGGCGGATTCTGGATTTCGGCGGGCGTGTCCGTGGGGGGAGAAGAAAGGATGAAGGATGAAGGATGAAGGATGAATGCTTGCCCTGTGCATGGAAGTCCGCTTCGACAGGCTCAGCGCAAGGCTTCGGGCTGGGGGAAATTACCACGAGGGCAAGGGGCAATTGGCAGTATAATTTCAGGAGAGGTGCCCCATGACCATTGCAACTTTAGACGAAAAGCAATTCAAGATTCTACTCAAAGAAGCCATTGTTGAACTCTTCGAAGAACGGCAGGAAGTTTTTTCCGCGATTGTAGCCGAAGCCATAGAAGATATTGGCCTTGCCAATGCCATCCGCGAAGGTCAGCGGAACCTGCGACAGGCTGATATGTCCACGCTGGAAGGGGAGATTGATCAGTTGGCGTATCAACTGTATGGGTTGACCCGAGAGGAAGTTGCTATTGTTGAAGGACGATCATAACATTCTTGCTTTCATTCCAAACAAGGAGAAACCATGAAACTAACATTATTTCTTGCCGCCGATTACGCCAACATCACACGTGAGGGAAAACTCAACGTGATGGGTATTTTCAACGATATTTACGTCCCAACCTTTCCTGCCCGCTATTCGTCCATGCACCTGGTCGCCAAACTGGGCGCGGAACTCGGCGAATATGGGCAGGCGCGGGATTTTACAGTCAAACTTCTCGATGCAGACGGAAATCCCATCTTCGATTTATCAGGACAATTCCAGGTTCCTCCAGGCGGACAGGGAAGAAAACCCGAAGTCAACCTGATTTTGGAACTCAAGGATTCGATCTTTCCCAAAGAGGGAATGTATCAATTCGTTCTCCTCGTGGATAAAGACCATAAAGGGGAATTGAGCCTGTACGTAAATAAATTGGACACGCCCAAGCCCGCCGCGGAGTAGTCCCATGCCCTCCAAAGCCGAGAAACTCCTGGAGCAAATGCGGAACTCCAAATCCAATTGGAAACGTGCTGACCTTGACAAACTGTACGAAGAATTTGGTTTCGTCATTTCGCACGGCGGAAGTCACGATATAGTCAAACACCCTGATTTTCCGCTGTTGAGAACCTCCCTGCCGCGACATCGCGTCCTGGCAAAAGGATATGTTGAATTTGCGGTAAAATTAGTTGACCGATTATTGGAACTCCAAAAAGAAAGCGAAGGATAATTATGGACACACGCGCAAAAGCCGAAGTGCTGGCAAAGCGACCCTATCTGGTAATGACATCAATCGAGGAAACGACCGATAATCAGCCGATTTACTTTGCCCGCGTCCTTGAACTCGAAGGGTGCTTTGGGCAGGGTGAAACACGCGAAGCCGCCGTCAAAGATTTACGCCTTGCAACGACTGATTTTATCGAAAGCCTTCTGGTAGACGGGTTGCCTGTTCCTGAGCCTACCCCGCTTTTCAATCCCACACTTGGCACGGCTACCCAGGGAGCATTTACGTTTACGACAATAAAAAACAATAACAGGTTACAGCCTAAGCAAAGCCAAGCCTATCGAGACGAGTACTTTCTCCTCGCTCATGCAGGGCAATAATCAAGAATAACTGCCTCATCTGTCTTGAAGTGTGCACGCAAATCATGTCAGTGGGACAAGTCTATAGACTTGTCCTACGCGCTCCAAATGACAACCTTTGCGTGGACACGTCTTGAACAGGGAGGCAGTTTTATTTCGGCAGACCGCATACTATAATATTACTCTTGAAAAACTATCACAATCGCGAAGATTTTGTGCGCAGCACCTACTCGGTAGCGCGATATTCATATCGCCCTTTGGTTGCGGAATGAATTCCGCGTTACGAAAGTGAGGTTCCAACCATGAAAAAAATCTCTTCGCTTCCTAAACTCCCAAAACTTCCATCGATTCCAAAACCTAAGCCACCATCATCGGGCATTGTCTATGTCTATAAATGCCCCTACTGCCACAAGACCTTTGAGAGGAAGACGAATAACCCAATCTTCGACCCACACAAAGATAGAAATGGGTATCTTTGCAGTGGAACGCCAATGTTTGAGACAACAAAAGTAAAGTTGTCTTAGCAGCTTGCTTGCCCTGTCTCAGTGCAAGTCTTCGGGCTGGGCGCGCTTGTCCACTTCGACAGGGTTTCGACAGGCTCAACCACCAGCTCAGCACAACGCCTGCGGCGGGTTGTGGGTTTTGGCGGGTGTGTCCGTGGGGTGGGAAAGAAAGGATGAAGGATGAATTCTTGCCCTGTGCATGGAAGTCCTGCGGATTGGTATTGCCTTCTTGGTATAATGACCTTAGTGAGAGATAGGAGCAAACTATGCTTGAAAAATTTCTCGAACGGATCGAAGTCAACCCTGCGGTGATGCTTGGTAAACCTGTCATCAAAGGGACGCGTATTCCCGTAGAACTGCTTCTCCACAAGTTAAGCGAAGGCGCAACCGAAGCGGACTTAATGGATGCGTATCCCCGCCTGAAGAAAATTGATATGGGTGTGTTTCATTTCAGTTGACACAACCGTCCCGAAGGTTTTGAAAGACGGCTAAATTGGCTCAATTCAACCTTCGGGACGTTCTTTCTTTCAACTCATTTGAAACACACCCAATTGATATTCAAGCGGCGTTGGCTTACGCGGCCAGTACACTGGCACACGAAACCATCATCCTGCAAACTGTAGCATGAGCAATTTGCGTTTTCTCGCGGATGAAAGTTGCGACTTTGCCGTTGTCCGCGCTTTGCGGGCGAGTGGTTATACTGAAAGCGGGCACAATATCTCGACAGGCTCGATAACCAATTGCGCTTTTTCTCAACGGGTTTCGGCGGATTAAAATCCTGCCTCAGTTCATGAAAGTCGGTTAAAACCGACTCGTTGCGCCAGTCCGAGAGGGCTTCCACGTACTGAGCAGGTGGCTTTAGCCCCGCGAACCAGGCAGCAGAAAACCGCAATTTATGGCCGTGCAAGGTATATAGTCAAAGGAGTAAACGATGAACGGAGTGCTTCCCCGCGATTTTTCGACCGTAGACCGCAAAGCGCGCATGAAGATCGAGTCGCGCGGACTGCCGCTGCGCCCGGCCGACGAGCGGATCAGGGACTTCGACGAGGCCATTATTCGCCTGGACGATGAGTGGGCCATGGTCGCCGGGCGCAAGGCGGCGACTGCGATTGACCGGTATTTGGGTTGGTGAACACGAAACTGTAGTGACGACTTCAGTCGTTCGGCGGAAAAAGCGACTGAAGTCGCCACTACAAAACCTTTCGTGGAGTATGGATATTGATTTACGCCGCCGGGGGCGGAGGGCTTTTTCGCTGCTTGAATGGCACCAGCAATAAAAAGCCCATGATGATAATCCCCATGCCGATCTCGACGCCGACTGCCTGCAAGGGACCAAAGTAAGGCACATAAACGGGCGGTGGCCGTGTACCCAGGCCGAATATGTCTGCCATACCGGAGAAGACCGCGATCACGTAACCCGTGGCCACCAGGCGCTGGCCGATGTCGGCGGCAATCGTGCGTTCGCCGTTCTGCCAGAAGGCCATCAGGCTGACGTACCCGCCCACGCAGATAAGAGCCAGGCCAACCAGGAAGACGGCGATCTGGATGAAACCGACCACCGGGCTGCGATCCAGGAAGAAAAGCGCAGGCCGCGCCCCGATCATAAAAACGATAAAACCAAACAGGGTCATGCCCAATCCCAGGCGCACCCGAAAACGGGAAGGGGACGCGGCTTCGGGCGCGAGATCGGTAGAGTCCATCTTTAGTTTTTCTCCGCGTTCTCTGCGATCTCTGCGGTTGATTTTCATTTTTGCAATAGAGTCAGCCTTCATTTGGGTAAATTCTCCCGGATTTTGCGCAGCCAGTTCCCCCCCAGGATGGCGGCGATGTCGGCCTCGCTGTAACCCCGGGCTGCCAGGATCGGGTCAAGTTTTTGCAGGTCAGCAATCGTGTCCACGCCGGCCGGCGCGGCTTCCAGGCCAAAACCGCCGTCGAAATCGCTGCCGAGGCCAACATGACGGGCATCCCCAGCCATCTGGCAGATATGGTCAATATGCGCGGCAAGCGTCTCCAGTGACAGACCGTCGCGGGTATCTCCTTTTTTCCATCCATAGTTCAGGAATTTGCAGTAAGGCACCACGCCGATCACCCCCTCCCGTTCGACTATGCCCTTGATGATCGCATCCGGAAGCTGGCGATTGCCTTCGTACTCCGGGATGATGGCCGCCGCGTTGGCGTGAGTGGCGATGATCGCGCCGGGATAGGTATCCAGGGACTGCCGCGCCGCCAGTTCATCCATGTGACTGAGATCGAGCGTGAAGCCGACCTCGGCCATCCCGTTCAGGAGGGCGCGGCCGGCCTCGGTCAACGCACCCGGTTCCCGCGTCCCGCCACAGAAGCGAGTGCCAGCCCAGGCCGGTCCAATGATGCGGACGCCGAGACCCCACCATGCATCCAGTTCAGCCGGAGTCCGTATCCCTTCCGCCCCCTCCATCAACATCACCAAGCCGACCGGATGAGTCTCCGTCTCGTCAGCCCAGGCAGTCAGAATATCCTCAAGATCGTCAGCCGTATGGATCAGCCGAAATTTATCGGCGTGGCGATCGGTCAGCGAGAGGTAGGTGTCAAGTTGGGTCCGATAGAGCCGGTGAGCCTGCTCAAAATTGGCATAAACCTGCGTATCCCATTCGCCCAGTCTGCGGCGGATCGGCGTGGCGAAAAGCGTGCCGAAGACGACTGCGGCGCGGGCGCGCTGGTAATCCGGCCAGCCGAGCAGGGTATTGCCGTTGTGCTGGATGGCAGGGGTATCCATCTCGCGCTGGCGCGTTTCAGCCGCCGGGCGGGTGTAATCCCGTCCGAGGGCGAGGATGTTCCAGGCCAGGTCTTCGTGGGCGTCTACTAGGAGGTGCATTTTGAAAACGATCTCTTCTGGGTTTGCTTCATTTCGGTTGAGACAAACAACGAGGGTCGAGTAGCCGGTGGTTTTCCGGCGTTTTGAAACATATTCATCTCTTATTGAGAGAGCGCACCTGCTCGGGTGCGCTCTCGTGAGATCAGGCTTCTTCTGCCAAAGGCTTACTCGGCGGAGTCTTCCTCTTCGGAAGTTTCCTCTTCGGAGGCTTTCTTCTTGGGCGCTCTTTTTTTCTTGGGAGCCTCTTCCACTGGAATATCAAGCATGGCCGCGTCTGCACTCAGCCCCAAGTCAAAGTCCGCCAGGTCGAGGTCCTTGTAAGCGCCGGAATCCACCTTCCGCAAGCTCAGGCCAATGCGGCGTTGCTCGGGATCAATGCGAATGATGCGCAGGGTGACCACTTCACCTTCGTGAAGGCGTTCTTTGGGGTGTTCGATGCGTGTCTCGCCGATTTCGGAGATGTGGATCAAGCCTTCCACATCGCCTTCCAGGCGGGCGAAGGCGCCGAACTTGGTCAGGCGGGTGATGACGCCCTCTACCAATTGGCCGACCTTGAACTTCTCGGCCTTCTTTGTCCAGGGGTCGTCAGCCAAGGCGCGCAGGGAGAGGCCGATGCGCTTCTTTTCCCGATCAATATTGATGATCTTGACCGTTACTTCCTGACCCACTTCGAGCACTTCGCTGGGATGTTGGACGCGCTCCCAAGAGATCTCGGAAAGGTGCACCAGGCCGTCTGCACCGTTGATGTTGATGAAAGCGCCGAAATCGGCCAGGCTGGTAACACGCCCGGTGCGGATTTCACCCTCTTTCAATTCTTCGATGACGCGTTCTTTGAGCGACTGGCGCGTCTCGCTGCTGGCAGCTCGCTCCGAAAGGATCAGGCGGCGGCGGTTGCGATCTACTTCGATAACGCGGACACTGATCGGTTCGCCGATCATCTTTCCCCAGCGCTGTTCAGGCGTCTCGCCGGTGATTGCCATGCGGCGGGCCATGCCAATCTGGGAAGCCGGCACGAATCCGCGTAAACCGTGTATCGCGACGATCAAACCGCCCTTGTTATAGCCTTCCACCGCACTCTCGAAAATTCCATCCGCTTCGAGGATTTTCTCGACCTCTTCCCAGCCTTTTTGTTCCTGGGCGCGGCTGAAAGAGAGAACGATATTGCCGTTTGCATCTTCAGAAGCCAGCACGTAGACGTGGATTGCCATGCCAACTTGCATGGCTTCACGTTGCGCATCCGGGATCTGCTCCAGTTCCCGCCCGGAGATCACGCCTTCGGACTTTGCCCCGACGCTGACCAGGATCTGAGACTGGCTGATGCTGGCGATCACACCGCTACGGATATCGCCCGGTTGCGGGAAATCCAAGGTCAACCCCTCTTCCTTGAGCAAGGTCTCCATATTGGTAGGATTGATATAGCTGTTGTCTTCAGCTGGTTTATTACTCTCGGGTATGGCCCCCTGCCCGACGAGGGATCCGTTTTGTTCCATAATCTATGTAACTCCAGAATTATAAAAGATAGCATGAATTATAAAGGTGAATCGATAAGTTGGCAACCCCGAGAAAACCATGACGCGACGATTTTCCTTCCAGCGTTTACCGATTCGGGCAAGAAGCAGTATAATCCCGACTTGGAGTCCTCTATGCCCTCGATCTATCCCTTCACTGCTATTGTCGGCCAGGAGCGCATGAGACGCGCCCTGGTGCTCAACGCGGTTGACCCGCGCATCGGCGGCGTGCTGATCCGCGGCGAGCGCGGCACGGCCAAGTCCACCGCAGCGCGCGCCCTGGCCGCGCTGCTGCCCAAAGTCCGCGTGGTGCGCGACTGCCGCTTCGGCTGCGACCCGGATCAGCGCGCCTCCTGGTGCACCGAGTGCCGCGAGCGGGCTGCATCCGGGGAACCGCTGCCCATCGAACAGAAACCCATTCCCTTCGTCAACCTGCCCGTCTCGGCGACGGAGGACCGCGTGGTCGGCACGCTCGACATCGAGCAGGCCATCCAAAAAGGCGAGCGTCACTTCGAAGCCGGCGTGCTGGCGGCTGCCAACCGCGGCCTGCTCTACATTGACGAGGTCAACCTGCTCGACGACCACGTGGTGGACGTGCTGCTCGACTCAGCCGCCATGGGCATGAACATCGTCGAGCGCGAGGGAATATCCTTTTCCCATCCCGCCCGCTTCATCCTGGTCGGCACGATGAACCCCGAAGAAGGCGACCTGCGCCCGCAGTTGCTGGATCGCTTCGCCTTATCGGTGGACATCACCGGCATCCGCAACGCGCGCGACCGCGTGACCATCATCGAACACAACCTGGCCTTCGAATCGGACCCGGAAGCCTTCCGCACGCAGTGGCTGCCGCACGAGGAGAAAATCTCGCGCCAGATCGCCACCGCCCGCACGATGGTGGACAAGGTCACCTACACGCGCCGCGACCTGCTCGCCATCGCCGCGCTGACCGCCTCGCTCAACGTGGACGGCCACCGCGCCGACCTGGTGATACTCAAGGCTGCCCGCGCCCACGCTGCTTTCGAGGGTCGCCCCGCCATCACCGACCGCGACATAGCCCTGGCTGCCGAATTGGCCCTGCCGCACCGCATCAAGCGCGGCCCCTTCCACCAGATCGAGATCACACCAGAACAGTTGCAGGAACGCATCCAACAGTTGCAAGGCTCGTCTTCGGAAGGCGAACCCTCTGAGCCAGAGCCGAAAGAGGCCGACTCCGAGGCGCAAAAAAAAAAGTCATAACTGAAACGGCCGAGCAGGAATCTTCGGATCAGCCGCCCGCCGAACCTGGTGCGCAAAAGGAAGTCTTCGATACGCAAAATACCCACTGGTGGGATGGCGGCCAGAAGGTCAAGATCGGGGAAACGTTCGAGCCGCGCAAGTTAGATACCCCTCTGGATAAACTTGCCCGCCGCCACGCGGGACGACGTTCACGCACGCGCACCGAGCGCAAGCGCGGACGTTACATTCAGTCGCGCCCGGCCAACGGCAAGACTGACGATGTGGCCTTCGACGCCACCATCCGCGCCGCCGCGCCTTACCAGAAACGGCGTACCGAACAGCGCAAACGGGTGGCCTTCGCCATCCAAAAGAGCGACTTGCAGCGCAAGGTGCGGGTCAAGAAGGCTGCCAACCTGGTGCTCTTCTTGGTGGATGCTTCATGGTCAATGGCTGTAGCTGAACGCATGGCCGCCACCAAGGGCGCCATCCTGTCCCTGCTCACAGATGCCTACCAGCGCCGCGACCGGGTGGGATTGATCGTCTTCCAGAAGGACCGCGCCACGCTCATCCTACCCCCCACCACCTCTGTCATGCTCGCCCAGCGCGCCCTGGCCGACATCCCTGTTGGAGGCAAGACGCCGCTCGCCGCCGGTCTGCTGATGGCCTACGAAGTGCTCACCCAGGAACAAATCACCCACCCAGACGTGGAACCTTTGCTGCTCGTCCTGACGGATGGCGCGGGGAACGTCTCCATCGGCGTATTACCCCCGCAGGAGGAGGCCTATCAGTTCGCCGAACAGATCGCGGGGCGCGACTTCCGCAGCGTGGTCATCAACATGGAACATGCCTCCTTCGACCAGGGCCTGGCGCAAGCGTTGGCCGATCACCTCGAAGCCCCGTGCTACACGCTGAATGAACTCAAGGCTGAAAATCTATACCAGACTGTCCGGCAGGAGATGAACGAGCCGCGGAAGCCATGAGAATTGCCAGGAACTCGTTTTCTCGGAGAAAACGAGTTCCTTTCTACTCTGCCACTACCCAACCGTCGGCGAGACTTGAGGCGCTTGAGTGCCGCGCAAAAGCTGGATGAGTGAATTCAGCATCTTGGCGCGGTAATCAATCGCCGTCTGGACGTTCTGCTGGTGAAGCTCGAAGACCACCGTATCCACTTCCAGCGTGCCGGCTTCGGTTTTCTTCATCGGCAGAACGGTTTCACCATCGCCGTCTAATTTGACGATCGTGCGGGCGGCCAGTTTGGCTTCATCAAAGCCCAGTGCGCCCATTTCGACATACTTGGTTTCCACCGTCATGCTGGCGGCATCTTCCACGTATTTGGCGATTTGCTCCGCCGCTTTCTTGATCGCTTCTTTTAGTTCGCTTGCCATAATTCAGTCTCCTTGTTTTTGATAATCAAGATTGCGTGAGTGCTTGAACCTCACGCACCTGGGACAAGATTTGATTGACGTACTTATAGGCCGCCGGTAGAGCCATCACAGCCCCGGCCGGCGTAGCCAGCAAGATGGCGATTTTCGCCGCGCCGGTGGTGATGGTGGTGATCACCTACATTTCGAGATTCGGCCCGCGCCCGCAGAATCGAAAAGCACTCTATACATAAATCCCCTGACCTTCTTTGCGCCGGAGCTTAAAGCCCTATGGGTAGAGAAGTTTGCAGGTGATTACAACATCCCCGGTTGGTCTCCATCGAGTCTGGGATATTACACATCCTGGACACTGGCGAAAAATGAATAGGTTGAACATGGGATGTCTCCTGAGTAAAAT
>JASEHI010000071.1 GCA_030018695.1 Anaerolineales bacterium | reverse complement strand
AATCTGCGATCTCGCCGCCGGAATACTTGCCAGTTTCAAGGCTTGAAACTGCCCGTAGGGAAATCGGTGTGTCAGTAATTCGCAAATGATGGCGTTGACTTCAGGGTAAGGAGTGGGATGCAATTCAAGCCATCCAGTCTTCCATCTTCAAATTGGGGATGCGCTTGAATTCGCCGGTATTATTTGTGACCAGGGTAACATCGAGGCTCAACGCGTGCGCGCCGATCAGCATATCCATGGAGCCGATAACATTGCTAGTCTGTTCCAAGGAAGAGTGCACCAAACCATACGTCACGGACGCGCGCTGGTCGAAATCGGCAACTTCGAGGGGAAGAAGGAATTGCTCCAATGCTGACATATTCTGCTCGACCTGGCTGCTTTTCTGCGCGCCATGCGCCAACTCCGCGACTGTGATCGTCGAAACGCCGATTTCGCCTGAGGCGCATTCTGTCAATCGCTCGATCAGGGGTTGGGGCTTTTGGCGGATTAGGCCAATGCAGATATTGGTGTCCAGCATATATTTCATGAAAACGCGTCCTCGCGTTTTTGCGCGGGTGGCTGTGCCCGCTCGCTTATGAAATCGGCCGAGAAGAGGGGGAGACTATCCAGCAGGGTTTTCCAGGGCGTTTGGTAGGGGAGAAGTACAACTGCCTCTCCAACGCGCTTGATATAAACGCGGTCACTCCCAAAGCGGAATTCTTTGGGAAGACGCACTGCTTGGCTTTTGCCATTTTGAAACAATCTGGCAGTTTCCATTTTGTCTCCTGAAATATATACGAATAGTATATATCATTATTTGTTTTCGTCAAGCCGCAGAAACTTGTTTCCTTGTCTACTTGTCTACTTGTTTCCTTGTCTACTTGTCTACTTGTTTCCCTGTGTACGTTGCCATAATCTCTTCCGCGCGGTCAATTCTCACCATCTTCTCCTCCACCATCTGCGCGGCGACCTTTTCGATCATATCACCAGTCGCGCCCGCGGCAATCGCCACCTGCCTTGCATGGAGTGACATGTGCCCGCGCTGGATGCCTTCGGAAGCGAGGGCGCGCAGGGCTGCCAGGTTTTGCGCCAGCCCGACCGAGACGATGATCCCGGCCAATTCCGCCGCCGTTTTCACGCCCATCAGTTTCAGCGCGGCCTTGGCAGTGGGGTGCACCTTGGTTGCCCCGCCGACGATGCCAACTGCCATTGGCATTTCGAGAAAGCCGGTCAGATTACCATCTGCGTCCTTGCCCCAGGTGCTGAGGCTGGTGTAGCGACCGGAACGCGCTGCGTAAGCGTGAGCGCCGGCCTCGACCGCGCGCCAGTCGTTGCCGCTGGCGATGACGACCGCATCCACGCCGTTCATGATGCCTTTGTTGTGCGTCGCGGCGCGGTAAGGGTCCACGGCGGCGAAGGCCCAGGCCGCGAGGATGCCATCCCGCACCTGTTCGCCGGTGTAGGGGCGACCTTCACAGTCGCCCTGGGCGGGGGCAAGCCCCGCCCCGACAGTAAATGCCAATTCTTTTACGGGAATTATGCAGCGCGCCCGCGCCAGACGCCTATCCGCCAGATTGGAGAGGATTTTCAAATGCACGCGCCCGCCGGTGATAATTTCTACGTGTGGCGCAAGTTTCTCGCAGGCGGTGTTGACCGCGTTGGCGCCCATCGCGTCGCGCACGTCATAGATGAGATGCACGACGAGGAACGCGCCGATGGGGGATTCTTCGATAACGCGCACTTCGATATCGCGCGCCCCACCGCCCAGTTTTTTCAGCACTGGGTCAATCGTATCCGCTTCGGCGAGCAGTTCCGCGCGATGTTCCATAAGCGCTGAATGCGCCAAAGGAATATCAGGTACGTCCAGCACCTGCATCTGCCCGATCATCAGCGGCTCATCGGTCTCGGCGGTAAAGCCGCCTCCTCCGCGGGCGAGTTTTGCCATGAACGAGGCTCCGGCCACCACCGAAGGCTCCTCGATGACCATCGGGACGAGCACCTCACGCCTGTTGACGATGAAATTCAAGGCAATGCCCAGCGGCAGGCTGTGCAAACCGACCGCGTTCTCGATCATGTGATCGGCGGCGTCAGGCGTCAACCCGCCTGCGGACTGGAAAGCGGCCAGATCAACGGCGGACAGGCCCGAGGTCCCGGTCAGTTCCGTGAGTCGTTCGTCGAGGCTCAAGTTGTAGAATCCCGCTATTCGTGAAGTCGCCATTTTTCACCTTTTACGAATCTTTGCTCGCTATAGTATAACTCTGTCAAAACTATGCCAACCGCGAGGATTTTGTGCGCAGCACCTACTCGGTAGCGCGATATGCTTCGCGATATCGCCTTTGGTTGCGGAATGAATTCCGCGTTACGATTTGTCGCGATTATTTTACCGCCTCCGGGTGGCAAAAGCTATCAAACTTGGAGGTCTTTGGGAAATTCTGTCGAAGAGGGGAAGTGTGGGAGAGCCAAACTTGGCGAATGTGGACATATAGGGTAAAATTGTCAACATTAAGAGGTATCCTGATGCTCCTGACGCGTGAACAGTTATGCGCAGCACCTACTCGGCAAGCGCGGTTGATCGCGCTACATCTTGCGAGCCTTGAACTGGTCAAGGACGTTTCGCTCGAAACGCTGTTGGAACGCATTGCTTCCCTGGCTTGCGAGCAGGCCGGGGCACGCTATGCCGCCTTGGGCGTGTTAGATGAGCAGGGGAAACTAAAGCAATTCATCACTGTAGGCATGACAGCCGAGGAAATCAAACGCATCCCTCACCCGCCCAGGGGCCGGGGCTTGATTGGCGGATTGATGAGAGGGGGTGGCACCCTCCGTATCGCGGAGATCAAGGATGACCCGCGCAGCGTGGGTTTTCCGGCCGGCCATGCACCGATGCATTCTTTACTGGGCGTGCCCATCCGGGTGGGGGATAAACAATTAGGGCAAATTTACCTGACAGAAAAAAAAGATTTCCCTGAATTCACAGAAGATGACGAAAAGGTGATCGAAATGTTGGCGGTCTACGCGGGCGTCGCCATCCAGAATGCGCGTTTGTACGAAAGTCTGCGCAAGCATGACCAGACTCTTGCCCAACGCAATGAGGATTTAGCTCTGCTCAACCACATCGGGTCGGCGTTGGCCTCCTCACTGGAATTGGAAGAAATACTGAATAAAACGCTGGCTCAATTAATGGCGCATTTCAAGGTGGAAGCGGGTGAAATTTTCCTGCGGGAGGATGACGGGCACACCCTGCGCCTGGTGTTACATCGCGGCGAGGCCGCTGAAGCTTTCTGGACGCGCAACCGGTTCAGGATTGGCGAAGGAACCATCGGCCTGGTGGCGGAGACCATGCAACCAGTAATCAGCCAGGATCTAAAGAAGGATAAATATTTCTTGCGCGAAGCAGTGGTACAGGCTGGCTTTAAGCAGATGACCTGCATCCCGTTGACGGCGCGGGGCGAGTTGGTTGGGGTGCTCAGCCTGGCCGCCCGCAGCCAAAGACCTTTCGAAGAGAATGAGATCCAGATGCTCGTCTCAATCGGCGCGGCGGCTGGTACAGCCATCGAGAATGCGCGCCTGCATTCCAACGCCCGTCGCGTGGCAGTCTTGGAAGAGCGTGAGCGCATTGGGATGGATCTGCACGATGGCGTCATCCAGTCCATTTATGGCGTCGGGATGGCGCTGGAGAATGCGCGCTTGCTGATGCGCGAGGATATTCAGCAAGCCGATGATCGCATTCAAAAAGCGATGGACGATTTAAACCGCACCATCCGGGATATTCGCACCTATATTCTCGACCTGCGCCCGCGCGATATGCGGGACGATAGCTTGATCGAAGGCCTGCAAAAATTGATCGCTGAGTTCCAACAGAATGCCAAGGCAGAAATCGCTCTTGCCGGCCCCAAGAACGATCACCTGGGCGACCTGCCGCAATTAAATGCCATGGCCTTGTTTCACATCTGTCAGGAAGCGTTGGCGAATGTAGCCAAACATGCCCACGCCAAGAAAGTGAGCGTGGACTTATGGGTCTCCTCTGACCGGGTCTTGCTCGAGATCCACGACGACGGACGCGGCTTCCATGTGGCGGAAATAAACAAAATGGTCGGACATGGACTGGCCAATATGATGACCCGCGTCCACAACGTGAGCGGCGACTTGGATGTCACCTCCACTCCTGGCGAGGGGACATCCATTCTTGCCTGGGTACCGCGCTCGTAAAAGGAACTTGGCCCAGAAACAGGCCTGAGTGACTGAACGAAACCCCAAATCCTGCGTTTCACATCTTCATGCAAGTGTGTTTGTGCCAGACGGCATTTTTTAAGGTTGGCGAGGGTGGTCATAGTAATACAGGAAGTATTCATCCCCCATCGCCAGATATGGTGTCATAAAAAGTCTATAGCAGCGGCTGTGGCGGAGAACAGGTGTTCTTGTTATGGGTGGAGGTGACGTTTGTCTTGCGGACTTTTTAAGATTTCAATGACCTTAAAAACTTGGAAGTTTTTAAGGTAGCGTAGGTTTGACGTATGGAATATCGCGCCTATCTCTGCTAAAATATGTTTTGCAAACAGGGATAGTAGGCACTATCCACCCCAAAAGCAAGTAAGCATCCATACGAATAGTTAAGACAACAATCCCACAGCCGAGTAGGCCTTCGGCGAAAGCGATGGGCTTGCTTCCCCGTACCTCACCGCGCTGGGTTCTCTTGGATTTGCCGGGATGAGGAGGCAAGTTTGGGCTGTGCCGAAAGCCTATTCGGTGGGCGGGCGTACATCCGCACCTCCCCTGAATTATTGCGAGGTCACCTTACCGGAGGAAGAGAATGAATGTAGAACAAGCCTGGCAGTCTGCGCTCGGGCAACTTCAGATGGATATGCCAAAAGCATCCTTTGACACCTGGGTGCGTGATACCAGAATGGTCAATTTTGACCAGGGGATATTTACAATTAGCGTCCGCAACGCGTACGCCCGCGACTGGTTGGAAAGCCGTCTCTCCAGTACCGTGACCCGTCTGTTGATGGGAATCATGAACCGTGACGTAGATGTGCAATTTATCGTCTCTCCTGGCGGGAGTGAAATGATCGCGGACCCTTCGGCTGCCACCTACGGGCCGGCTGCGGAGGCTGCTGAGGAAAATGAAGCCGCGGCTTCTCGCCCCCGCAACGCGACGGTGAACCCCCGCTATACCTTCGAGAATTTCGTCGTCGGCCCAAACAACCGGCTGGCGCACGCCGCCGCACAGGCTGTCGCCGAAAACCCGGCCGGCGCTTACAACCCACTTTTCCTGTATGGGGGTGTCGGGCTGGGAAAGACTCATCTTCTCCACGCCATCGGGAATTACTGTCAGGAACATGGACTTGACATTCTATACGTCTCCAGCGAGGAGTTTACCAACGACCTGATCAATTCCATTCGTTCGCACACCACGCAAGCCTTTCGCGAAAAATATCGTTCGATTGATGTCCTTTTGATTGATGACATCCAGTTCATCGCCGGCAAGGAAGCCACACAGGAAGAATTTTTCCATACCTTCAATTGCCTGCACGGACAGAACAAGCAGGTGATCATCTCTTCGGACCGGCCGCCTAAATCACTGGCCACGCTGGAGGAGCGTCTGCGTTCGCGCTTCGAGTGGGGCCTGGCGGCGGACGTCCAGCCGCCTGATCTGGAAACCCGCCTGGCGATCCTGCGCGCCAAAGCTGAACGCGCCGGGCAACGGGTGACGCCAGAAATCATAGAGCTTATCGCCCGCCGGGTGCAGTCCAACATCCGAGAACTGGAGGGTGCGCTTAATCGCATCGTCGCCTTTGCTGACTTGAGCGGCATGGCGATGACCCCGCAACTGGCAGAAATTGCTCTGGCTGACTTGCTGCCCCAACGCGGCAGAATCGAGCCGGATACCGTGGTCAAAGTTGTTGCGCGGGCCTTCGACTTGAGCGTTGAGCGGCTGCTCAGCCCTGACCGCTCACGTGCTGTTGCCCTGCCACGCCAGATCGCCATGTACCTGATGCGGGAAACTAACCTCTCCCTGCCACGGATTGGACAAGCCTTCGGCGGGCGCGATCACACTACGGTCATGTATGCCTGCGATAAAGTTGCTGACCTGCTCGAACGCGATGACCAGTTGCGCCGGCAGGTGGTGCAGATTCGCAATAAGCTCTACGGGCAAGCTGTGCCAGCTTAAATTGTGGTATACTATGCGCCGCTCCCGCCTCGGCGGGACATTCCCCCTTCGGGGGGCTAATCTTGCCTGGGACGGGCATCAAGCGTCCCTGAGCGGGTTATCATCCCCGCTAAACTCACAGGTTCTGCGCCCAATGCGCAATGAACCGAGCAGAAGGAGAAAAGATGGCAGTAGTTTCTATGAAAGCGCTGCTTGAGAGCGGTGTGCATTTTGGCCATCGCACCAACAAGTGGCATCCGGCGATGAAGCCGTACATCTTCACCGAGCGCAACGGCATTCACATCATTGATTTGCAGCAGACGGTCAAGGCGCTGAATAATGCTTTCGCGGTCATCCGCGACCGCGTCGCGAACCGCGGTGTAATTCTCTTCGTCGGCACCAAGCGCCAGGCGCAGGAGACCGTCCGCGACGAAGCCATGCGCTGCGGTATGCCTTACGTCACCGAACGCTGGCTGGGGGGTATGCTGACCAACTGGACTACCATGCATAAACGCATCCTGGAACTGGATCGTCTGGAGAAGATGATCGAGACCGGTGATATCGAGCGCCTGACCAAAAAGGAAGGCCTGCTCATCCGGCGCGAGATTGATCGCCTGGAGACGCGTCTGGCTGGTGTGCGCACGATGGGCCGCCTGCCCGATATGGTCTTCATCGTTGACGTCAGCCGGGAGGACGCGGCTGTCCACGAGGCTAACCTGCTCAAAATCCCGATCGTCGCGCTGATGGATACCAACTGTGATCCATCCAACGTGGATTACGTCATTCCTTCCAACGACGACGCAATCCGCGCCATCAAGCTGCTGGTCGGCAAGATCGCGGATGCGGTGCTGGAAGGCAAGGCCATGCGCAAGGACGAGGAGCTGGAGGCCGAAGCAGAGGCTGCCCGGACGGTTGAAGAAAGAGCTGGTTTAGCGAAGGAAATGGCCGTCGTCGAGTTCGATGAAGAACTGGAAGACGAGGCATTGCTCGGCGAGGCTACACTGGCTAAGTTGACCCCACGCGAGATTCCTGAAGTTGAAAAAGAAGCGGAAATCGAGGACGAAGCCAAAGATAAAGAGAAAGACAAAAAGAAACCCAGAGCCAAGGCTAAGAAAGAGGTGGTTGTCGAGGTAGAGATCGCCACCGAAGAAGTAGCCGAGGCCAAGGAAGAAGTTGCTGTCGAGGTAGAGATAGTCACCGAAGAAGTAGCCGAGGCCAAAGAAGAGGAATAAGTGACTGGTATGGCAATCACGACTGATATGATCAAAGAGTTACGCGCTGCCACCGGTGCAGGCGTATTGGAATGCCGCAAGGCGCTGGAACAAGCTGGCGGAGATCAAAAGAAAGCCCTGGATTTTTTGCGCGAAAAGGGGCTGGCCACCGCGGCCAAGCGCGCCGAGCGTGAGGCTTCGCAGGGCATGGTGGAACTGTATTCGCATGGCAACGGGCGCGTGGGTGTGATGGTGGAGGTCAACTGCGAGACCGACTTCGTCGCTCGCTCAGAGCAGTTCCGCACCTTTGCACACGAGATCGCCTTGCAGATCGCGGCTGCTGCCCCGCAGTACATCAGAGAAGAAGACATCCCCGCGGATGTCTTGGAACATGAGGCTGAGATCGCCAGGGCGCGCGCCCGCGACGAAGGCAAGCCGGAAAATATCTTCGAGCGCATTGTCGAGGGCCGGCTGGAAAAATTCAAGGAAGAGTTTGTCCTGCTGCGGCAGGCCTACATCCGCGACGAACAAATCACGGTTGAGAAGCTCTTGCTCCAGAATGTCGCCGCCATCGGTGAGAACATCGTCATCCGGCGCTTCCAGCGCTGGGAACTGGGTGAGCGCACCTCTGCAATGTAATCGAAAGGCCAACCGTTTGGTTGGCCTTTTCCTTATAGCAAGGAGAGCGAATGACCAATTTGAAATATCGTCGTATCCTGCTTAAACTAAGCGGCGAGTCACTCGCCGGGCCAGATGGTTTCGGGATTGACCCACTCCAGGCTGAAGCCATCGCCGGACGCGTCCAGGAGGTCTACCAAATGGGGGTCGAGGTGGCGATCGTGATCGGAGCCGGAAACCTGTGGCGCGGCAAACAGGGATTGGATCGCGGCATGGATCGCACCACAGCCGATTACATGGGCATGTTAGCGACCGTGATGAACGCCCTGGCGCTGATGGATGCGCTCGAACGGATAGGCGTTTACACGCGTGTCCAGTCTGCCATCGAGATGCGCTCCGTGGCCGAACCGTACATCCGGCGACGCGCCATTCGTCACCTTGAAAAGCAGCGCGTGGTCATCTTCAGCGCCGGGACAGGCAATCCCTTTTTCTCGACCGACACTGCGGCGGCCTTGCGGGCGATGGAGATCGGCGCCAGCGTGCTGATCAAAGCCACCAAGGTGGATGGCGTCTACGATTCCGATCCCAAGAAGAACGCCAACGCCAAGAAGTTCGATCAACTGACTTATATTGATTTCCTGAACCTTCGCTTGGAGGTGATGGACAGCACGGCGGTTTCACTGTGCATGGAGAACAACTTGCCCATCCTGGTGCTCAATCTCTGGGATCCGAAGGCGCTGGAGCGCGCCTTGCGCGGCGAACAGGTCGGTACGTTGGTCACTTCTTAGTTTGTCAGGTGGCGTATTTTGACAATTTAGGGTATCCTTAGGGCAGCGATTCACCGCTCAACCCAACCAGGAGGTCAACGTGATTAAGGACATCCTCAAAGACGCCGAAACCCGCATGCGTGCGGCGATCCAGAAACTGGAAGTTGACTTGACCGGCATCCGCACTGGTCGCGCCAGCCCGGCTTTAGTGGAAAGATTGCCCATTGACTATTACGGCGCACCCACGCCATTGATCCAACTGGCTGTCATCAGCGTCCCGGAGCCGCGTAGCCTGCTCATCCGCCCCTTTGACCAGGCTTCAGTCAAAACCATCGAACGGGCGATCCTGGCCTCGGACCTGGGCCTGACTCCCAACAACGACGGCAGACAGATCCGCCTGAACCTGCCTCCGCTGACCGAGGAACGCCGCCGCGAGCTGGTCAAGGTCGTCCACGCCCGGCTCGAAGATGGGCGCGTGGCTGTCCGCAACATCCGCCGCGACCTGCTCAACGATATGCGCGAGTTCGAGCGCGAGAAGCTTATCTCCGAAGACGACCTGGAGCGGGGCGAAGAAGAATTGCAGAAAGTTACCGACCGTTTCATCGAAGATATCAGCAAGATCGGCCAACGCAAAGAAGCGGAGATTATGGAAGTTTAGGCCAAACTATGGGCAATAAAAATACGGCCTCCGAGTCTAAGGTTCCCGCACATATTGCCATCATCATGGACGGCAATGGACGCTGGGCGCGCTCACGCGGGCTGCCTCGCCTGGCCGGTCACCGCGCCGGTACAGAAAACCTGCGCCGCATCATCCGGGCATGTGTGGAGTTTGGTGTCAAGTACCTGACCATCTATGCTTTCTCGACCGAGAACTGGGGCCGCCCGAGGGATGAAATAGAGGGCTTGATGAACATCCTGGAGGATGTGATTGACAGGGAACTGACCGAGTTGCACAAGGAGGGCGTCCAGTTGCGGCATATCGGCCGGCTGGAACGCCTGGCTCCGAATATCCAGGAAAAGGTGCTGGAGGCGATTGAGTTAACCAAGAACAACCAGCGGCTGGTCCTCAACGTGGCTTTCAACTACGGCGGACGGGATGAGATCATTTGCGCCATCTCTAAAATGCTCAAGGATGGGGTCAGACCGGAAGAGGTCAACGAGGAACTGGTCAGCCGCTATCTCTTCACTGCCGGCGTCCCGGACCCGGACCTGATCATCCGTACCTCGGGCGAGCTGCGCATCTCGAACTTCCTCATTTGGCAGGCGGCCTACTCTGAATGGTACGTTACACCCACCTGTTGGCCGGATTTTAGCAAAGAGGAATTCCGCAAGGCGCTGGAGGCTTTTACCCAGCGCGACCGCCGATTTGGAGGCCTCTCTGCCACGGTCGAGGATAACCCTTCTCATGATTAAACGCACCCTCGCTGCTTTACTCCTGGCCGCGGTTGGTATCCCGGCGATTGTTTTTGGGCGTATCCCTTATTTCATTTTGATCGCAATCTTCTTATGCATGGCTGCCTGGGAATATGTAAAAATCTTCCGAGCAGCAAAACTATCGCCGTCCATGTGGCTGACCGTGGGCGGCGTTTTGCTTCTGCTTGGCGCCCGCGCCTACTCCCCAGACTTGGCGCCGGCTGCGCTGACCCTACTCGTCCTGCTGGCCATGACCCTCCACCTGTTCGCTTTCGAGCGCGGCCGCGATCAGGCGGCTACGGATTTCGCCGTCACGCTGGGCGGTATCGTCTACCTGGGCTGGATCGGCGCCTACTTACTTGACTTGCGCGGCCTGGACGGCGGCCTGTGGTGGTTGTTGCTATCTTTAGGCTCGGTCTGGATCGCCGATTCGGCTGCCTATTTCGTCGGCTCGCGCTTCGGGCGGCGCAAGCTCAGTCCGCGCCTCAGCCCGAAGAAATCCTGGGAAGGTTACTGGGCCGGCGTCTTCTTCGGGACGCTGGGCGGTATCGGTCTGGCGCTGCTCTGGCACGCAGTGGGCGGCCTGGATGTCGCCTGGTGGCAGGGCGGCCTGTTGGGCCTGGTGATGTCCGTCTTTCCCACGCTTGGCGACCTGGGCGAGAGCATGATCAAACGGCAGGCTGGCATCAAGGATTCGAGCAACATCATCCCCGGGCATGGTGGTTTTTTGGATCGGATCGATTCCTGGCTGTGGGGCGCGGTCTTGGGCTATTATTTGATCGTCTGGTTTATCCGCTAGTGGCCTGTCAAATGTGAATCTGCAAGTTCGACAATCCAGCAGATATGGCGACAGTTGTACTGTCGCCAGCCAGCAGTACAACTGCTGGCATATCACAAAGGAGGTGGTGCATGGACTTTGAACCGACCCGCAACCTGGCGCTGGAACTGGTGCGCGTGACCGAGGCGGCCGCCTTGATGGCCGGTCGCTTCATGGGCCGCGGCGACAAGGCAGCCGCCGATCACTCCGCGGTCGAAGCGATGCGGCTGGTGCTCAATTCCATTCAAATGAATGCCATCGTCGTCATCGGCGAAGGCGAAAAGGATAATGCCCCGATGCTCTTCAACGGTGAACGTGTCGGCACGGGCAGCGGAGCCGAGATGGATATCGCCGTGGATCCGATTGACGGCACGCGTCCCCTGGCGCATGGCACCTATAATGCCATCTCAACCGTGGCTGTCGCGCCGCGCGGCACTATGTTCAACCCCGGGCCATTCGTCTACATGGACAAGATCGCCGTCGGGCCGGCGGCAAAGGGCAAAATCAACATCGAAGCGCCCGTGGCCGATAACCTGAAGGCCATCGCCAAGGCTAGTGGCAAAACCGTCGAAGACCTGACTGCCATCATCCTCGACCGTCCGCGCCACGCGCAGTTGATTGCTGAAGTGCGGCGCAACGGCGTGCGCATCCGCTTGATCCCGGACGGCGACGTGGCCGGCGCGTTGATGACCGCCTGGCCGGACTCTGGCATAGACGTGCTCTTTGGCATCGGCGGAACGCCCGAGGGCGTGCTGGCCGCCTGCGCCCTGCGCGCCATGGGCGGCGAGATCCAGGGCAAGCTTTTTGCCCGCAACGAGGGCGAACTGCGCCGCGGGCGCGAGATGGGTTATGACTTCGAGAAGATCCTGACCATGGATGATCTGGTGTCCACCGAAGATGTCTTCTTCGCAGCCACCGGCATCACCGAGGGCGAGCTGTTGCACGGCGTGAAATATTTTGGCAAAGGGGCGCGCACCGATAGCCTGGTGGTGCGCGGTCTCACCGGCACCGTACGCCAGATCGTGGCCACCCATCGCTGGGACAAACTCAGCCAGTTGAGCGCGATCAAGTACCAAGACTTGACACCCGATTAGCTTAACCGTATAATCCCGCCTGCCTTCCTCGCTAGCTCAATTGGCAGAGCGGGCGGCTGTTAACCGCTAGGTTCGAGGTTCAAGTCCTCGGCGAGGAGCTAGAATTGCTGGATTTTTAATAAAGTGACCCCGCGCCAGCCTGGTAGCTGACGCAGGGCGGGTGCCCCATCTCGCCGGATCTGGGGCATCAGGATTGTAGCACAAAGGAGATTGGAAATGGCTGCGCTTCCGAATTTTATTTCGATGACTGAAGCTGCCCATAACCTGGGGGTCGGTGAGGCTCGCTTAAGACGCATGATTGAGGCTGGTAAAATTAGAGCAGCAACTATCAGCGGAGAAACTGTTGTGAGTGAAGCCAGCATCCGGGGACTTACCCCTAAAGAACAACTTCCTGAATATAAAAAATATGCCCATCTAAAGGGTACGCCGATTTGGATTAGCGATGCAGCACGTAGATACAATATTCCTCAGGTAACAGTATCACGGTGGGTCCAAAAAGGTTTAATAAAGACTATGGGGATGGATAAAAACAAGATACTTCTTGACGAACAAGACATAGCCTATTGCGCCGAGATCCATCATAAGGGCGGCGGCCAGGGCAAACGGCTTTTTAAGACCGACGGCACACTTTATATCCCGCGCACCGAGAAAGTACAGGCTACTGCGTAAGATTCATCACCCCCTTCGGCGGATGACTTTCAAAAAGGATAAGTAATACAAAAGACGGCGCCGAGTGCCGTCTTTTATTTTACCTCCAATCCATCCATATATTGACATAATGGATGGTTGATGCTACACTATCGCGCGATTGAACTTTCACACCCCCACATACCAATAATAACGCCCTGAGGCGTTGATAACAGCTCAGGGTGCAGTGCTGGCGTCGCCGCGCCAGCGAGGAAAATAATGCATAAAACTCCCCGATGAAAGCCAGCCGGGAG
>JASEHI010000070.1 GCA_030018695.1 Anaerolineales bacterium | reverse complement strand
ATGCAATATCCGTGCTACCGCGCTCAAGGTTTACCCATCGGTAGCGGGGCGATGGAAAGCGGAAACAAGGTCGTTGTGGAAGCACGCTTGAAGGGCGCAGGCATGCATTGGGCAATCCCGCATGTCAATCCGATGTTGGCTTTGCGAAATATAATGTGCTCGGAACGCTGGCAGGAAGGCTGGATACAACTCTCCAATTCTTTGCGTCAAAAAGAACGACAACGCCGCAAAGAACTTCACAAGAAGCGACAGCAAGACGCTCAACAAAATTTACCTGAAATGTCCTCCAACTCTCAATCGCCTGAGACGCCTACATCGTCACAGCCAACTACTATTTCAAGTGTTGTTGCTCCTCCCGCCTCTGCTCCAAAATCTTCTATTCCCGCCCCCAATCATCCTTGGCGTCATTCGCCGATTGGAAAAGCAAAATTCCTATCCCCCACTCAGTTTTCAAAAAACTGACGCACACCCTGCACCAATTGCGCCGATAATAAAGCCAATCAGTGTGATTACAAGAACTGCATTTACTGTGAGAAGCAATAATATTCTTTTGCCAACTAAAGTAAAAAATACTCTAATGATGTTGCCTAAATTTTTGAGCTTATCCCAAGTAGTCTGTCTTAACCTCATTACTTCTGGAACGAATATGGAATCGTAGAAAGTGGAGCCTCGCGCGACCTCATCAAATATATCGGGAAAGGCAAGAACGTTAATTTTGGGGTTGATTTCCCTGAAAAAATTTGCTGCAAAATAAGCAAAGTCTGTCTTACCAATGCCTACATTATCAACAGCGGTAGGTGATTCTTTTTGCAAACTCTTGGCAATGATTAAAGCAATAGGCGGAGCGGCATCTGTCTCAAGTCTCTCAAAAAAAGACTTGAGATGTTCTTCATATTTTGGTTGGCTGAACCTTTTTTCTCTTATATATTTTCTGAATTTTGATACATCGTCTTTCTCGTAAATCGTTTTCATTTTTGCCTCCACTTTCATGAAACAGCCAGTCGATTTGCAAACTCAACCACTTCTTCCACTTCCTTCTCCGTAAACCTCCGTTCCACCGCGTCCGCGCGAAACATATCCAGCGGCGGCTCGCACGCGAAGAACGCGCCATCCACGGGAATCTCGATCTTCACCCTGGCATGATCGCGCAAATACCAACCCGCTCTTTCAAGTTGCGGATCGATCATTTCCTTGCGGGTGCGTTCCTCGGAGATTTGGTGGGGCATGGTTTCGGTTCCCCGGCATCAGGATGATAAAAGTATACAACAAATCCCACGAATCGGCGCACGATTTCGCGGCGCATTGCAGCATCATCCGCCCCAGACTCCTGCAACTTTCCGCCCCTCCCCGCATCTGATACAATGTAATCGCTAACCGCCAACAGCCAACCGCTAACCGCGAGGTCCCCATGTTCAACCTTTCCTCCCTCCCCGCATCCAAATCCGAATCCCAACACGTCAAAGTGCTTGTCCTCGGCTCCGGCCCGGCGGGACTGGCGGCCGCGCTCTACGCGGCGCGCGCCGAACTTCAGCCGCTGGTGCTGACCGGCCTGCAACTCGGCGGGCAGGCCGCGCTGACGCACACCATCGAAAACTATCCCGGCTTCCCGGAAGGCGTCGGCGGCTCGGAACTGGGCGACCTGTTCCAGAAACAAGCCGAACGCTTCGGGGCGCGGGTCGAGTTCGATTCGGCCAACGCGGTGGATCTATCCCAGCGGCCATTCAAGGTCACGACCGACAACGGCGAATACTCTGCCGAAACACTGATCGTCGCCACCGGCGCCAGCCCGAACCATCTCAACGTCGCGGGTGAAGTCGAATTGACCGGCAAGGGTGTCTCGTACTGCGCCACCTGCGACGGCTGGTTCTTCAAAGAGAAGAAGGTCGTCGTGGTCGGCGGTGGGGACAGCGCGCTGGAAGAGGGCCTGTTCCTGACCCGCTATGCCTCCTCGGTGACAATCATCCACCGCCGTGATAGCCTGCGCGCTGGCGCGGTATTGCAAAAGCGGGCGCAGGAAAACCCCAAGCTCAAATTCATCTGGGATACGGTCGTGACTGAGAGCGTCGGCAAGGAGAAGGTCGAGGCTGTGCGCCTGAAGAACGTTAAGACCGGCAAAGAGACGAATTTCCCAACAGACGGCATTTTCATCTTCATCGGCCACACGCCCAATACCCAGCTTTTTGAGGGGCAGTTGGTGATGGAAAAGGGTTATATCAAAGTAGATGACCGGATGCAGACCAACGTCCCGGGCGTCTACGCGGCGGGCGAGGCGGCCGACCCGACCTTCCGCCAAGTGGTCACCTCGGCCGGCATGGGCGCGGCAGCGGCAATCATGGCAACGCGGTTTTTGGAGCTTTTCGTTTATGCACCAAACTCGTCAACGAATCGGAAACGAATAAACAAATGAAGTAGAAGTTGGACTTTGGACTAAAAGAAGACAGGTATTCGTTTTATCGTTTTTCGGGTATTCGTTTATTCGTTGGACATTCGTTGACTGAGGTTTCACGATAAAAAACTCGTCTTATCCGGGAGGAACTATGACTGCGAAAATATCAATTATCGGCGCCGGGATGACCGGTTCCACTTCGGCGGCCTGGCTGGCGGAACGCGAGATCGCCGACCTGGTGTTGGTGGATGTCGTCGAAGGCATGCCGCAGGGCAAGGCGCTCGACTTGCTGGAGGCCATGCCGGTGCTTGGCAAAGATGTCACGCTGGTCGGCAGCAATGACTACGAAGCGACCAAAGGCTCGGACATTGTCGTCATTACCGCCGGTATCCCGCGCAAACCGGGCATGAGCCGCGATGACTTGTTGACCACCAACGCCGAGATCGTTGGCAAGGCCACACGCGAATCGCTCAAGTATTCACCGGAGGCGATCTTCATCGTTTTGACCAACCCATTGGATACGATGGCTTATCTGACGATGAAAGCCGGTAAGCTGCCCCCTCAGCGCGTCGTCGGGCAGGCCGGCATCCTGGATTCGGCACGCATGCGCGCCTTCGTCGCCCTGGAGACCGGCGTCAGCGTGGAGAACATCCATTGCTATGTGATGGGCGGTCACGGCGACGAGATGGTGCCGCTGACGCGTCACTCCAACATCGCCGGCATCCCGCTGGACGAGTACCTGTCCGCCGATAAACTGGCCGCCATCGTCGAGCGCACCCGCAAGGGCGGCGGCGAGATCGTCAGCCTGCTCAAGACCGGTTCAGCGTACTATGCCCCGGCAGCCGCCATTGCGCAGATGGCCGAGGCCATTTTGAAGGACAAGCATCTCATTGTCCCGGCCGCGGCTTACATGCAGGGTGAATATGGCTTGAAGGACATTTTCTTCGGCGCGCCGGTCATGCTCGGGCGCAAGGGCGTCGAGCGGATTGTCGAATACAGCCTGAACGCCGAGGAAAAGGCCGCGCTGGAGAGATCCGCGGCGGCGGTCAAAGAGACGGTCGAGGCGCTGCGCAAGTTAATCTCGTTATAACATTTCACCTTATAACGTTGGAACGTTAGAACGTTGGAACGTTCAAACGTGGAAACGTTCAAACGTGGAAACGTGCCAACCTGCCAACGTTGAGACGTGGAAACGTGGAAACGGAGAAGCAATGATCTTACACGATAAACTTTCCGCACAAATCCCCGCCTGGAGGGCACGGGTCAAGGCTCTCACCCAGGATCACAGCGAAGCGGTCGTGGACCGGGTCACGGTCGGGCAGGTCTACGGCGGGATGCGCGATATCAAGTCACTGGTCAGCGATATTTCGTATGTGGATCCCGCTGAAGGCATCCGCCTGCGCGGTTACACCATCCCGGAAGTCATCCGCCAGTTGCCCAAGCCAAGCGGCGCGGAGATGCCCTACGTCGGCGGCTTGTATTACCTGCTGCTGGTCGGCGAAATGCCCACCGATGAGCAGGCGCTGGCGGTCGAGGACGAGTGGAAGGCGCGCAGCGTCGTCCCGCAGCACATCTTCGATTTCCTGCGCGTCATCGCCCCGATGGCGCATCCCATGCAGTTGTTCTCGCAGGCGGTGTTGGCCTTGCAGTCGTCATCGCTCTTCACCCGCAAGTATCACGAGGGGATGAAGAAGGATGAATACTGGCTGCCGATGTTGGAAGACAGCCTGAACCTGACCGCCAAATTGCCGACCATTGCCGCGTTTATCTATAACGTGAAGTACCGCACCGGCGCCGTGCCGCATCCCGACCCCGAACTGGACTGGGCGGCCAACTTCGCCCGCATGGTCGGCGTGGACGGCAAGGAATACGAGGATGTCTCCCGCTTGTATTTCATCCTGCACTCCGACCACGAACTGGGCAACGTCAGCGCGCACGTGACGCATCTGGTTGCCTCCTCGCTCTCGGATATCTACTATGCCTTCTCAGCCGGGCTGAATGGCCTGGCAGGTCCGCTGCACGGCCTGGCCAACCAGGAATGTCTGGCCTGGCTGCTGGAGGTGCATAAGAAACTGGGCGGAGTGCCGACCCGCGAGCAACTGCGCCAATATACCTGGGACTGGCTGAACAGTGGGCGGGTCATCCCCGGCTACGGTCATGCCGTGCTGCGCGTCCCCGACCCGCGCTTTGTTGCCCAGTTGGAGTTTGCCAAAAAACATTTCCCCGACGATGAAATTTACCGCCTGGCGGCGCTGGTATTCGATGTCGTTCCCGAAGTATTGAAAGAACAGGGCAAGGCCAAGAATCCCGCCCCCAATGTGGATGCCATCAGCGGCACGCTGCAATACCACTACGGCGTGCGCGAGTTCGACTTTTACACCGTGCTGTTCGGCGTCGGGCGCGCCCTGGGCGTGACCGCCAACGTGGTCTGGGCGCGGGCGCTGGGGCAGCCGCTGGAGCGCCCCAAGTCGCTGACGACGAAGATGCTGGAAGAATTGGCTGATGGCGGATAGCGGATAGCCTATTGCAGCAATGAAAAGGCTAGGGTTTTCTCATCCCTCCATGCGGCTCATCGAACGCGGCCGCGCCGATCCAGGGCCAGGAATCCAAGCGTTGCTACCAAGCCGAGCAGCCCGCAGGCGTACCAGGGCCAGTGATAAAGCTGTAACGACCGCGCATCTCTTGCGGGGCGAATTGGGCGACCAGCGCATTCGAGACCGGGAGCATGATCATCTCGCCGATTGTGATGACCGCCATGGCTGTCAGGAACATGATGTATGCAGAGAAGAATCCATACATGGCAAAACCGAGCGCCAACAAGGCCGCGCCGGCTGCCATCATCCGCATCGGCGCCCGCTTCTCGAGTCGCCGCGTGATCGGGAATTGGAACAAGACGACCATCGCCGCGTTCAGGCTGAGGATCAAGCCGTAGCCTGATTCGGGAATGCGGTGCACATTGCGCAAGTAAACGCCCAGCGTGGTGTTCATGTTCATGTAAACCAGCCATGCCAGCGTACTGACCGTGACGAATATCATGAACGGTGCGTCGCGCAGCACGCGCAGGTAGCCGCCAAAGGATTCGGCTGTCGTCTCCGGCTCGGCGCCTGGCCGGACCTCGGGCCTGGTCTCCGCGATGGCGAAAAAGACGACGCCCGCCGCGATCAGGCTAATGAGCGCATCCGCGATGAAGAGCGCCAGGTACGAGCGTTGGGCAATGAAGCCGCCGATGACCGGTCCGAAAACGACCGCCAGATTGAAAGCGACCCGGATGATGCTATAACCCTGGGCGCGTTTTTCTTCCGGCAGGATGTCGGCGACGATGGCCTGATAGGCCGGACTGCCAATTTCGGTGAAGATACCCGAGATGAAACCTGCTATGAAGAAAAGCCCTATCGTGTTGACAAAGCCCAGCGCCAGGCTGGAGATGGATGTTGCGACCAGGCTGAAAACGATCATCCCCTTGCGCCCCAGGCGATCGGTCAGCGCGCCGCCGGAGAAACCGCCGATGAAACTGGCTGCGGACCAAATGGCAAACAACCCGCCTACCTCGGTCATGCCGACGTTGAATCGCCTGGTTATATACAGGGCGAAGAATGGAAATAACAGCGAGCCGCCCAACCGGTCAATGAAGTTGACCACCACCACTGTCCAGAAGGCACGCGGGTACTCGTGATAGATATTGGTTAGTCGTTGGCGTTGTCGAGCGAGGAACATGGTGTCACTTTTGTAAAATCCCCGCGAGGTTCCTCGCGGGGCAACTATTTACTTCTCACTGATCACTATCATGGTTGCGCAGTCAGCAACCATCACGGCGTCGGCGTGGCGGCCGGGGCTGTACCGCTCCAGGTGAAGACGCGCATGACGCTGGAAGCTCCGGCTGTCGTCCAGATTGGGTTGCCCTGGTCGTCCGTGCCGGTCTGCCGCACGGTTACCACCCACCAACGCATCGAGTGCGGCAGGTTGTCTTGCGGACGGAAGGTAACCGGGACGATGAATTTTGTGTCAATCACGTATTGAACCAGTTTACGTCCCGTCCCTGCGGTGACATCCACCACCGTGAGCATATAGACTTCGTTCTCGCGCAATGTGCCAACCGAAGCCCATTGCAAAGTGACGGTGTCATTAGCCAGGGTGAAGGGCGCGCCGTCCACGGGCAGCAGCAGGTTGGCGGCCGGGTAGGGTGGAGGCAGGGTCGGGGTCGGTGAAGGGCCGGGTGTGGCGGCGCGCATACATAACGGGATGACGAGCGGTTGGTTGAGATAGACGTTATCGGTACTCAAACCATTCCATTCTTTGATCGCTGTCATGCTCACGTTGTAATTTAGTGAAATGCTGCTGAGGGTATCATTTTCCTGCACGGTATAGGATACAGTCTGGCAGGCGGCGCGGGTCGCGGCAGCCGGTTCAAGGGTCGCGGTGGCGGCCGGCAGCGGCGTCGGCGTGGGTTGCGGAATTTTCAACGTTTTTCCGATAAAGAGATCCGTGCATGTCGCACTAAGATTATTCGCGAGAATGATGGAGGAGGCGGACACATTGAATAACGCGGCGATCGAGTAGCAGGTATCCCCCGAACGGATGGTGTAATCAATCGGCGGCAGCGCGGTCGGCGTGGGGGTCTCGGTCGGGATCAGCGTTTCGGTCGCGGTCGGGGTGGTGGTCGGTGTCAGCGTGAGGGTTGGGATGGCGGTCGGCTCCGTGACTCGTCCGGTCGTACGCAATCCAAAGAAAACCGCGCCGGCGCCAATGATCAAAATAATCGTGATCAGGCCCAGCGCCAGCGGCAGGCTGAGGGTTATTTCCGGCATGCGCGAACCCTGCACGGCTTTCTGTAATTTAGGCTCAACGCTAAATTCACTGCCGCAGACCGAGCAGCGTGAGGCATTTTCCGCCAGACGCGTGCCGCAGGTCGGGCAGAGTTTTGTCTTCGAAATGGGGGTTTCAGGACTCATAGCGCGGGATTATACCATATTGGGCGATATGGTCATTTGCTGGGTTATAATTCCCCCGTCATGACCGATAACTTCGCCCTCTACCGCATCATGCTGCTCATCCGCCGCTTCGAGGAACGCCTGCTGGCTGAGTTCTCCACCGGAAAACTGGTCGGCACCACCCACGCCTACATCGGGCAGGAAGCCAACGCAGCCGGCATTTTCTCCGTCACCGATGCACAGGACGTGATCTTCAGCAACCATCGCTGCCACGGCCACTTCCTGGCTTACGGTGCATCCTCCCCGCAGGGCAGCGATCCCTATCGCCTCGCCGCCGAACTGATGGGTAAGGCCACCGGCCTGGTTGGCGGGCGCGGCGGCAGCCAGCACATTCACTGGCGCAACTTTTACTCCAACGGCATCCAGGGTGGCATCCTGCCGGTCGCCACCGGCATGGCACTGGCCGAGAAGGTGAAAAAAAGCGGCCAGATCGCCCTCGCCTTTTTGGGCGACGGTACGCTGGGTGAAGGCGTCCTCTATGAAAGCCTGAACATCGCTTCCCTCTGGAATCTACCCATCCTTTTCGTGGTCGAGAACAATCGCTATGCCCAGACCACGCCAATCGAGCTGGCCGTCTCTGGCACGATTGCAGGACGTTTTACTGCCTTTGGGATCCCGACCCTCGAACGGGATACCAGCGACGTGCTCGAAATCCAGGCTGCCGCGTTGGAGGCGGTCGGAAGCGTGCGCCGGAACGGACGACCTTTTGGCTTGATCCTGCACACGAACCGTTTCTCCGCCCATAGCAAAGGCGACGACACGCGCAGCGCGGCGGAGATTGCCCGGATCAGAGAGAAAGACCCACTGCTGATCCACGCCCCACGCCTGACTGACGCCGAGCGCGCCCGCGCCGAATCCGAAATTGCCGCAATCATCGAAGATGCTTTCGCCCAGGCCACCGCTGACCCCTTCCCAAAGATGAAGGATGAAAGATGAAGGTCAAATCTTTCGTAATTCATCTTTCATCCTTCATCTATTCCCCTATGCCAACTGTTCTTGAATCCCTCAACCAAGCCTTACATCACGCCCTGCTAACCGATGAAAGGGTATATCTCCTCGGCGAGGATATCCTCGATCCCTACGGCGGCGCGTTCAAAGTCACGCGCGGACTGAGCGCCAAATTCCCCGAGCGCGTGCTGACCACACCCATCTCCGAGGCAGCCATTGTTGGTGTCGCCTCCGGCATGGCCTTGCGCAGCCTGCGCCCGGTGGTCGAGATCATGTTTGGCGATTTCGTCACCCTGATTGCCGATCAGCTCGTCAATCATGCCACCAAATTCCGCTGGATGTACAATGACATGGTGCGTGTTCCGTTGGTGGTGCGGACTCCGATGGGCGGCGGGCGGGGATATGGTCCTACCCACAGCCAATCGCTCGAAAAGATGTTTCTCGGCGTCCCGGGGCTGCGCGTCGTTGCGCCCAACACCCTCGGCGATCCCGGCCAATTGTTGGCAAACGCTATCGCGGAGGATGATCCGGTGTTGTTCATCGAGCACAAGTTGCTCTACACCCGTCCGCTGCTCCAAGCCAGCCAAGGTGACCTGACCGATTTCGAAATCCAACAATGTGGTGAAACTTATCCGACATACGTGTTACGAATCTCGAATCTCGAATCCTCGAATCTCACCCTTGCCACCTACGGCTACAATTTCGAACTTGTCTGTCAGGCTGCGCTGGAATTATTGATGGAACGCGAAATCTTTTGCGAAATTGTCCTTTTCTCCCAACTCAGCCCGTTCGATATTGCTCCCCTGCTCGATTCTCTGCGCCGCACCCGCCGCCTGCTGACCGTCGAAGAAGGCGGCCTGACCCTCGGCTGGGGCGCGGAAATCCTGGCGCGGCTGGCTGAATCTGGCATTCAAGCCAACATGCGTCGCGTCGCCGCCCTCGATTTGCCGATTGCCAATTCCAGACCGCTGGAAGATGCGATTTTGCCGTCGGTGGAGAAGATTGTTGATGCAGCGCTTGCATTGCATGGAACGTAAAACGTCAAAGGTCAAACGTCAAACGTAAAACGTAAAACGTGAAAACTTGACAACGTGACAACGTGAAAACGTGAAAACCCAATGATCAAATCCGAAGTTCTCGTCCCTCTTTTGAACGCCAACGAGCCGGAGGCGCGGCTGGTTGGCATCCACGTCAAAGACGGCCAGGCTGTCGAAAACGGCGCACTGCTTTTTACCCTCGAAACTACCAAAGCCGCCGCCGAGGTGGAGGCCCCAGAATCCGGCTTCATCCGGATATTCGCCAAAGAAGGCGATACCCTTTCCGTCGGGGATATTCTGGCCTACATCACCGAAACTGTTGACGAGCCTCTTCCTCAGCCCTCCGAACTTTATCCTTCATCTTTCATCCTTCATCCTTCATCCTTCATCATTTCGACTTCGCTCAATGCAAGCCTTCATCCTTCCGAACTACGCATCACCAAACCGGCGCGTGAACTGGCCGAACGCCTGGGGATTGATCTGGCCGCGCTGCCTTCCGACCGTTTGGTGACCGAGTCTGTGATCCGCGAAGTGGCTGGCAAGGTCAGTGTCCCTGCACCTGTGTTGGAGGGCATTGACCCGGAGAAATCTATCCTGATCTACGGCGGCGGCGGGCACGCCAAATCCGTGATCGAAATGGTTCTGGCCATGGGCAACTACCAGATCGCCGGCATCGTGGATGATGGCATTCCGGCCGGGACGCAGGTTTTGGGATTCTCGGTATTGGGTACGCGTGACTTTCTGCCCGCGCTTGCCGGGCAGGGGTTACGGCTGGCGGCGAATGGCGTCGGCGGGATTCTCGATATTCGAATCCGCGTCGAGATTTTCGAGCTGCTGGAAAGCTGCGGCTTTTCATTCCCCGTTCTAAAGCATCCGAGCGCGACCGTCGAGCCGAGCGCGGTCATTGGTGATGGGGCGCAGGTTTTCGCCAATGCCTATGTCGGCTCATCGGCAGTGCTGCACCCGCGCTGCATGGTCAACACCAGCGCGGTCGTCTCGCACGATTGCGAGATCGGCGCGTATAGTCACATTGCGCCGGGAGCCTTGCTGGCCGGTCTCGTCCAGGTCGGCGAGCGGACGCTGGTCGGCATGGGCGTGACGACAGCGATTGGTATTCGGATTGGTAATGGCGTGCGCATCGGCAACGGGGCGATTATTCTGGCAGATGTGCCGGATAAGACCATCATCCAGGCGGGGAGAGTTTGGACGGGAAAAGCAGAGAGGCCCTGATGGGCGCCGCTGTTGATTACGAAGCGACAATATAATCTAAAGGCAACTTCAATGTCTTTGCGATGGCAGTCAGCACTCCTGTAGAACCTTTCCGCTTACCCGACTCAAGTTGAGATAGATACGGAACACTTATTCCAGCAGCCTCGCCTAACTGTTGTTGGGTCAGGCCACGATATTCCCGCCAAACCTTGATTGGATTCTGACCATCGAGAAGTGCGTATACTACTTCGCTGGGAATGAGTTCTTCTTCCTCGCGTTCCAGCGCAGCCTTTGCAGAATCGTAATCGCGAATATCTTGCAATGTCTCGGCCTGCTCTACCAATTGCAGGTAAGTTTCATAAGGGACAACGGCCCATTCCGGTTTACCATTTTGTTCGATAACTTGAATGCTCATCGGTACACTTCTCCACGTGGGGCAACTTTCAGCACCATAATCACCAATTGTTCTTTTTGAACCTCGTATATCACTCGCCAGTCGCCAACTCTCAACCGATATCCCGGGCGATTCTGAAGTTTGGTGACATTGAGATGTTTGGCAAAAGGGTCGGCAGCAAGCTGCGCCAATTTCTCGCGAATCAAATCAGTGATATTACGCGGGATTCTTTGGAGCGACTTTACAGCCTGCTTGGTGAAGACGATTTTGTACACGCCATAATATTAGCACAATGCTAATCGAATTACAAGCCCCAATTTGCATTTAGCTTTCGGAAACATCATCCCTTTGGGAGAGGTCAGTCAACGGCAAGCATCACCCGAGTCGGCGAGCGGACGCTGGTCGGCATGGGCGTGACGACTGCCATCGGCGTGCGCATCGGCAATGGGGCGATCATCCTGGCGGATGTGCCGGATAAGGCCATCATCCAGGCGGGAAGATATTGGGTAGGAAAGGCAGAATGAATTCGGCCTCTCAACAGATTGTGCTTCGTGGCTAAGAACCGCCGACTTTTGCTCCGCACTCTGCGCAGAATTTTATTCCAGGGCTGAGTTTCGCCCCACATTGTGTGCAGTGCGACTCAGTCTGGATCTTTGCGCCACACTCTGGGCAAAACTTGACCTTGGCCGCTAATGGTGCATTGCACGCCGGGCAGGTGGCGCGTGCGCCCTCTCGCCAGCTCTTCTCCTTCAGCATCTCCCGGTCTTCTTCGGCCATTTTGGAATGTGCCCAAATCTCTTCCACTGTACGGCTGGCTTGTGCCGCGGCCATTTCTACTCCCAAGTCAGGGGCACACGCTTTGCACAGGCCTTTCTTTGTGTTCCAGCAACTAATGCGGCAAACCCAAGAGGAGCATCGCGAGCACTGGATGAAATCGGGTTTCAGCTCCTCCATTGCTTTGACGAAAGCTACGTCGTGAGCTTTTTCCCAGGTCGCCGAACGCGCCCGTTCGCCAAGGTCGGCTGCTCGGCCAAGAACCCCACCGAACAGGCTGCTCGCTGCATCAAGAGCACTGGAGACTGTTCCCAATGTTGATGGTTGAAAGCGCGTACGAAACCCTGACCCACACCGATCGCAATAAAACTCAAACTGAAACCCCTGATTTGTGCTGAGGTCAGAGTAATTCCGAGTAAATTCGATTTTGCCCATGCGGTTCCTCCTTGTTAGTAAATCGGTTTCTTCCAGGTTGGTATTCCAAAAGAATCTTTTCTCGTCAACGCGCCCAACGGTGGCGCTCACCTGTGCGGCGGGTTAACAGCTTTTGGGCGGCCCTAGCCACTAGCGGCGCGGGTAGTGCGACAGGCCCAGTGAGCGGAGAAGCCTCCTCACTTGGCACAGAATGAACACAAAGACGGATGAGTAGAACATGCAGATCGAGAACGTCGCTGCCCATGATAGGCGCAGGGCTTGGGCGGACAGGGCGTATGCCACGAGCAGGACCAGGGATGCTGCCGCGACTTCAACTGGCGTGGCATCCTCTTGCGTTACCTCGAATCTGTTGAGGCCAATCTGGTAGAGAAGTGACGCTCCCGTTGCGATGTTCCAGATGGGAAAGAACGCGCAACTAGGGGAATGGGACGAGAACATCTCAATGCCAGACAACATTCCCGCCAGGCCATTGGCGCCAAGGGCAAAGACCCCCATGCAGGTCCTTTCCCATGGCTCTTTTGTGCGCTTCGTGAAGACATGCAGTACCGAGAGGACAAATCCCACTGCCGCAATGCCAGTCAGGGAGATCACAGCGAGTGCGACGTCGGCGTCGTCAGCTCCTGCGCCCGAGAAGAGATCAGAGAGGAGGATCCCAAAGTCCGGATAGGCGAAGGCAAGGACCACGCACGTGAGTGCCGCAAGGTAGGTTGTGAGCTCGCTGTATCTTGGCTTGAGAGTATCGACAACGCTGGTCAAGAGGCTACACATGAAGGACCTTGGGGCCGCCCAACGAATTAAGGATTGATACGGCGGAAGGGATGAAAGCGGAGAGGAAGGCATTGATGCGCCGCCGTATCAATCCTGGTTGAACTATGGTAGCCCATAGGCTACCACTTAGCCGCACGCAAAGGGTGCCTGCGCAAAGGATTTGGAATTTAAAGCACACTCAGTCTAAGCGAACAGCGGTCGAAACGGTCAATCCAACAATAATGGTAGCTGCTTCTACTGTGCTTTGCGGAGCAGCTACCATAATTGAGAATATTGTACATGGAGAGGGGGAGTTTTGCAAGCAAAACATGTGGCTGAAAG
>JASEHI010000006.1 GCA_030018695.1 Anaerolineales bacterium | reverse complement strand
ATGACAACACAAAAAGCGCAATTGGTTATCGAGCCTGTCGAGATACTGTGCCCGTTGGCAGTATAGAAGTAATGACAAGAGAGGAAAGTTGACCCCTCATACTTACTGGTACCGTTTTTGACATCCGGAAATACTCCATCCACGACGGTCCCGGCATTCGCACGACAGTTTTTTTCAAGGGATGCCCGCTGCGTTGCTGGTGGTGTCACAATCCGGAAGGTCAGGCTGCAGAAATTGAGGTGATCTTTCGCCAGAATCGTTGCATCTGCTGCGCGGCCTGCGTGGAGACCTGTGAGCACGGTGCAATCGCGTGGAACGGTCGAGGCCCGCTCACGGACTGGGAGAAATGTGAACAATGCGGGGCGTGCAGCGAGGTTTGCTACGCTGAGGCGCGTCAGGTCGTTGGCCGCGAGATGACCGTCGCCCAGGTGATGGCCGAAGTCGAACGCGATATCCCCTTTTACGACGAGTCAGGCGGCGGCGTGACTTTATCCGGCGGCGAGCCACTTGCGCAGCGCGACTTTGCGCTTGGGCTGCTCAAGGCCTGCAGGGAAAAGGAAATCCACACCGCGCTGGACACCTGCGGCTTCGCGAGCTGGGATACCTTCGAGCGCCTGCGCGGCTGCGTGGATTTGTTCCTCTACGATCTCAAACTGGTGGACGCCGAAAAGCATCGCCAGTTCACCGGCGTATCCAATGAGCGCATCCTGGCGAATCTGCAAGCCCTTTCGCAGCATGGACACAGAATCATCCTGCGCGTGCCGGTCATACCGGGGATAAACGATGACGAGGAAACAATCCGTCAGATCGCCTCGTTGGCGGCCTCTTTGCCCCACCTGGAGGGTATAGAACTGTTGCCCTATCATCATATTGGCGTTGACAAGTACGCGCGGCTGAATAAAGCCTATTTGTTACCCGCTGCTCAACCGCCTTCCGATGAAAAAATGGCTGAACTCGCAAGACTCATCCAGCCAGAATTCCGGCCCAATCAATGAGGTGAATTTCCTTTAGACAAGCGTGTTTATTATAATCACGATTATCTTATAATACGATTCCTCAAGACATCTCCTGCCGTCCGGTCAGGGCGCGCAGCAAAGTATTCTGATCGGCATATTCCAGGTCTCCGCCGACGGGCAGGCCGCGCGCCAGCCGTGTCAGATGGACATTCAGCGGCTGCAACTGCTGGCGCAGGTATAAGGCCGTGGCATCCCCCTCCATGCTGGGATTGGTCGCCAGGATCACCTCCTTCACCTCACCGCGCCGCACGCGTTCGAGCAAAGGTTTGATCTTCAGGTCATCCGGGCCGATGCCCTCGATAGGCGAAAGCACGCCATGCAGAACGTGATATTTGCCGCGATATGCGCCTATCCGCTCGAGGGCCAGCATGTCCAGCGGCTCCTCGACCACACACAGCACTGAGCCATCCCGCTGGGGACTTTCGCAGACATTGCAGCGCTCAGACCCGGCAAGAGTGATGTTGAAGCACTCCTGGCATAAGCCGGTCTTGCTCTTCAATTCGGTCAGTGCATCCGCTAACGCACTCGACAATTCCAGTGGGGCGCGCAGCAGGAAGAAGGCCAGCCGGGAGGCTGTCTTTGGGCCTACGCCGGGGAGACGCTCGAGGGCCAAGATCAGGTTTTGGATGGGGTCAGGTAACATATCGGTTGCAAGTTAGCACGTTGGCAAGTTAGCACGTTTACACGTTTGCACGTTTGCACGTTTGCACGTTAGCACGTTAGCACGTTTGCATGTTTACACGTTGGCAAGTTTTACGTTCGAACGTGTCAACCTGCCAACATGTAAACGTTAGAATGGGAGGCCACCAGCTAAGGGTCCGAGCCGTTCTGCCGTCAGTTCACGGGTTTTGTCGAGCGCCAGATTGACGGCAGTCAGAATCAAATCTTGCAGCATCTCCGCGTCGGCATCCTTCAACAATTCAGGGGCAATCTCGACCGCGGTACACTTCTGGTCGCCGGTCATCGTGACCTTGATCGCGCCGCCCCCCGCCGTCGCAGCGACGCTCTCCTCGGCCAGCCGCTCCTGCGCCTCGGCCAGTTGCTGCTGCATCCGCTGGATTTGCTGCATCATGCCGCCTTGCTGTCCACCTGCCGGACGATTGTAACCTTTTGCCATAATAACTCCTCGCTAATCCTGAATATCCACAATCTCACCGCCAGCTTTCAGCGCCGCCGCCACCATGCCATCCTGCTTGACATCCGGCGGGGTGCTTTGCTTGGCGTTCGAGACCCTACAGCGAACGGTAAGATTTACACCGAGCACCTCAGCAATTACCCTGCGCGTGGCATCCAATTGCTCGGGCGTGTCCATTTTGGAACGTAGCAGGTCACTGGCAAAACCGAGCATCAGGGTGCCTTCTTTGATCTCAAGCAGCTTGCACGAGTTTAGCAAGGCTTCCAGGGCTGGGTTCTGCGCTCGGATAGTCCCGCGGACCTGCCGCCAGGCTTTGGCAACCTGGTCGAGGCTGACGGCACCTGTGGCTGACTTATTCTCCGCAGCGGACTCCAGCGGAGGTGCGGATGGTGCGCTCGAGACTGCTGGAGGCTTGTCCTGGACGCCTTGGGCGGGGCGTGACACCGTTCGTGCCGCCCTGGCCTGGCCGCCAGGACAGGCGAACACCGGCGGCACGTCGGTGCGGGACGGCAACGAATTACGGGGCGGGACCTCGGGCCGGCTGCGCGTCTCCGGCCGCTTTTCTCCACCCGTTGCCGACCGAGTAGGTGCTGCGCAAGGCCTACCGGCGGAGGGCATTCCGACGGCTTGCGGGTTCTGCATGGCCTCGGCCAGGGCCAGTTCCAAGGATAGTGACGGCTGCCAGCCGCCGCGCAGGTCAGTGGCCGCGGCGTTGAAGAGACGGGTCATGCGCAGGATCTCAGGCGCGGGTAGCGCCTCAGCGTGGCGTTTGACCTGGGCGTGCGTATCCGCCCCCAGGTCCACTTGCGCTTCGTTGCCCAGCTTGACCAGCAGCATGGCGCGCAAGTAGTCCACGATCTGGCGCGCCAGCAGGCGCGCATCCACGCCGGTATCCAGGGAACGGTGGATCGCCTCCAGGCCGGCATCCGGCCGGTTGTCAAGGATGGCATCCAGCAGGTCAAGGACGGTCTGGGTTGTGGCCGTGCCGAGGACAGTCTGCGTGAGTTCGAGGCTGATCTTTTGACCGGTGGAGGCCATTTGGTCGAGCAGGGAAATCCCATCCCGCAGGCTGCCGGTGGACTGGCGGGCAATGAGCGTCAGCGCCTCGGCTTCAGCTTGAATGCCCTCGGCCTGGGCGATTTGATCCAGCTGCCTGACGATATCGTCCACCGGAACGCGGCGAAACTCGTGCCGCTGGCAACGCGAGAGCACGGTGGCCGGTATCTTGTGCATCTCGGTGGTCGCCAGGACAAAGATGGCGTGCGGGGGCGGCTCTTCGAGGGTCTTGAGCAGGGCATTGAAGGCCGAAGTGGAAAACATGTGGACTTCGTCTATGACGTAGACTTTGTATTTGCCTTGATTGGGTGAAAAGTTGATCTTGTCGCGCAGGTCGCGCACATCCTCCACGCCGGTCTGAGAGGCGGCGTCAATCTCGATCAAGTCAAGGAAACGGCCTTCGTTGACCGCCGTGCAGTGGGCGCATGTGTTGCAGGGACGGGCTGCCAGATCTTCAGCCAGGCAATTGACCGCTTTGGCGAGCAGGCGCGCCAGGGTGGTCTTGCCGGTGCCGCGCGGACCGGAGAACAGGTAAGCATGGGCAACGCGCTCTCCCGTCACCGCGTTGCGCAAGGTCTGGACTATATGCTGCTGTCCGACGACTTCATCCCACTTGCGTGGGCGCCATTTCCGATAGAGGGCTTGGGTCATGGGAGGTACCAGTTACGAATTACCGATGATGAGTGATACGTGATGAGTGAATGATAGCATAAAATTGCGTTTGCACGTTTACAGGTTCGCATGTTTGCAGGTTAAGGCCACCCAATCGTCCATTTGTTTTTTACCTGCCAATTCCATGCCGTGCGCGCGGGCGGCGGCGAGGACCGCTTCGACCTGCTCCTGCAAAATGCCGGAGAGGATCAGCGTGCCGCCCTCCGCGACCAGGCCGGCCAGGCCAGCCTCGAACAGGCGGATGATGACTGGCGCCAGGATGTTGGCCAGCACCAGCGAAGCTTGGCGGACCCCGAACCTGCCCGCTAAAACCTCCGCAACCGACCCGAGGCCGAGGCTCAGGTTTTCGGACACGCCGTTCGCGGCCGCGTTTTCGCGGCTGGCCTTAAGAGCCGCCTCGTCAATATCCACGCCGAGGGCAGAGGCGGCGCCGAGTTTCAGGGCGGCGATGGATAGGATCCCGGAGCCGCAGCCGATGTCAATGAGTGACGAGTGGTGCGTGACGAGTGACGAGTGATGAGTGATGAGTGACGAGTGAGACTCGAAAAGAGTTTCGAGCAGTTCCAGGCAAAGTTGGGTCGTGGGGTGCGTGCCGGTACCAAAGGCCATGCCGGGGTCAATTTTGATGGCGATACGCGTCGAATCCGGCGATTCCAGCCAGGCCGGGATGATAATCAGGCGTTTGCGAATCGGGATCGGCTGGTAATGCTGCTTCCAGGCCTCCATCCAATTCTGATCGGCGATGGGTTTGAAAACCGACGCCGGCAGGGGCTGGATCATGCCCAGGTAGTAGAGCGACTCCTCCAGCTTTTGGCGTGTCTCTTCGAGTTTGTCGTCCGCCGGAAGATAAGCGCGCACCGAGACATCCATGACCGGCGTGCCTTCGTCTTCGGCATGGGTGAATTTGACATCCCTTTCGGTCACGACGCCGTCCGGCGCGAAGCGCGCCAGCACTTCAGCCACAGCCTCGGCCAGTTCGCCGTTGACAGTGAGGGAAACTTCGAGCCAATTGGTCATATACTTTATGAAACCTGCTGATTGATTGCACGAGAAATCATTCCCTGCACTTGCTCATTAGCATTTATTGGATGCAAATGAATCTGAGGGTTCTGTCGTTGAAACACCCGAAATACTTCATCCGCAAATGCCTGTCCAATCGTCTCCACACCCTTGAAATCAAAGTCAATCTTCTCAAAACGGTCTACTCTGGCTAGTAAGCGTTTGGCTTGCGAACGCGAAACAAGATTTTCGTCTCCATATTTTGCCAATGCCACTGGAATATGCGTCTTCGAAAATCCAAAATCTCCAGTAGCATTTGCATAGGCATTGAAAACTGACTGGACTGTGCGAGTTGAATATGGACTTACTTCCATCACAATCATTGTGCCAGTTTCGTCTCTGCGAGAGGTATCTGTTTCCAAAAGCCAGTCATTCCCATCGGTATTATGAGCAAAAAACAAGCTATTTGATAGGATTCCAAAAAAATCGAACATTCGTGATGTAAAGAATACTCCTTCACCTGTATGATGTTCAGGATCTGTAGTCAATTTGCCTTTGGAAAGTTCAAGAATAGCATGTCTTAGATCATCCAGTCCAAATTTGCTCTGGATTTTTTTGAAAATGCCGACCCCATTATCAGTGACTCTCAATTGAATTTTATCGAGATCGTATTTCAGTTCAACACATACTTTTGATCCTTCGGAGTGATCTATCACGTTATTAATCATTTCTGTAAGGCCATATTCACAAATAGTCAAAACATTAGGCGGAACATCAGGTAACAAAGGGCGTACTTCTTCCCTCCAGATTTTATCCTCTTCTAGGCCCACACTAAAAAACTCTTGGCTATACTCAGCAATCAACTTCAAAACGTAAGTTCTATCTTTTGTTTTGCCTTTTACAATCAGCAAATTTTCCTCTATCAAACGGTTTAAATGTTTTAAGATCGCTTGACGAGTCAGGCCAAAATTTGCGGCAGTAAAAGTAGTGATATCCTTTGGATGTAAAGACACGTGTGCCAATATAAATTTGACAATTTCACGCGTATGCGTTTCTGGCTGTTTCATAGTTCACTTGATATTTATTATAAACATAATTTACAAAAATTGTAAACTATAAATGGTTTATTGTCAACAAAAAACACACAAAAAAATGGGGTGGATTATACCGTCCACTGATCACTGATAACTGAACACTAAAAACTTGCCTATCCCCCCAGCGCCTCATTCAACCAATCCAGAAATCCCTTCTCCTTTGGCTTGACCGTCGTTCCCAATGTCGCGGCCAGTTGCTCGAACAACTCGCGCTGCTCTTTCGTCAGCTTGGTCGGGATTTCCACGTTGACGATCACCATCTGGTTGCCGCGGCCATTTTTACGCAGGTAAGGCACACCTTTGCCTTTCAGGGTGAATATCCTCCCCGGCTGGGTGCCGGCCGGGATGTTCAACTTGTCCACCCCATCCACTGTCGGGACTTCGATTTGAGCGCCCAAGACAGCCTGGGCTATGTTGATATCCAGATTCAAGAGAATATCGTTCTCGCGCCGCTTGAAGAACTTATGCGACTGCACCGAGATAACCAGATACAGGTTGCCTTGCGGCCCACCAAATACCCCCGGCTCGCCTTCACCGGCCAGACGGATCTGAGTGCCTGAATCCACGCCCGCCGGGATGGGGACAATCTTCCTGAGCGTTTTGCGCTCCAGCCCGCCGCCGCGGCAGGTATGGCATGGTGAGTTGATCACTTCGCCGCGCCCGTTGCAGCTTGGGCAAGCGGAGGGTTGCATCATCGAGCCGAAGATGGTCTGGCGCACCTGGCGGACTTCGCCCCGGCCGCCGCAGGTGGCGCAGCGCTGCGGGCTGCTTCCCGGCTCCGCGCCGGATCCACGGCAAGTGCTGCAGACCTCGTTGCGCGTGATTTTGATTTCCTTTTCGACGCCGAAGACGGCTTCCTCGAAAGTCAAGACGACCTGGTATTGCAGGTCGCGCCCACGCCTCGGCCGCCGTGAGCGGCCGCTGCCGCCCATGCCGAAGCCGAAACTACCGAACAGCTCCTCGAAGATGTCGCCGAAGTCCATGGTGGCGAAGTCGGGCATGCCGTTCATCTCGCCCAGGCCAGCGCGGCCAAACTGGTCGTAGCGGGCGCGCTTCTGCGGGTCAGAGAGGACACCGTAGGCCTCGTTGATTTCCTTGAACTTCTCCTCGGCATCCGCTTCCTTGCTCACGTCCGGGTGATACTGGCGCGCCAACTTGCGGAAGGCGGCTTTGATTTCGTCAACAGAAGCGCTGCGTGGGATGTCGAGGATTTCGTAGTAATCGCGATTGGTCATAATATCCGTTGGCAGGTTAGCAGATTAGCACGTTGGAACGTTCAAACGTTCGAACTTGTGAACCTGCCAACTTTCAAACGTCCTTTGTTTCGCCATCCACCACGTCGCCTTCGTCGGGTTGTGTATCCCCGCCGTATGGGGGTGTACCAGTCTCGTCGGGCTGCTGATAGACCGACGCGCCAATCGTTTGGACGGCCTGGCTGAGGGCATCCACCGCCTTGCGGATGGCCTGCTCGTCCTCGCCATCCTTCACTTTCTTGACCTCATCCATTGCGGCGCGTACATTGGCTTTTATCTCGTCTGGAACCTTATCACCCAGGTCGCTCAAGGCTTTTTCCGCGCCATAGACGGAAGCGTCAGCCGTATTCTTGGCATCAATCAAGTCGCGCCGCTTGCGGTCTTCCTCTGCATGAACCTCGGCCTCTTTGCGCATGCGCTCGACTTCATCCTTCGCCAAACCGGACGAGGCCGTTATGGTAATGTTCTGGCTGCGCCCGGAAGCCTTATCTTGCGCAGTGACTTTCAGGATGCCGTTGGCGTCAATATCGAATGTCACTTCAATTTGCGGAATGCCGCGCGGAGCGGGCGGGATGCCATCCAGGTTGAATTTGCCCAGCGACTTGTTATCCACCGCCATCGGGCGTTCGCCCTGCAAAACGTGGATCTCGACCTGCGTCTGGCTATCGCTGGCGGTCGAGAAGACCTGGCTCCTCCGCGTCGGGATGGTCGTATTGCGCTCGATGAGCGCAGTCGCCACACTGCCCAACGTCTCGATCGAGAGCGTGAGCGGCGTCACGTCCAACAGGAGGATGTCTTTGACTTCCCCGCCCAGCACACCCGCCTGGATCGCCGCGCCGATGGCGACGACTTCATCCGGGTTGACGCCCTTGTGTGGCTCCTTGGCGAACATGCGTCGCACCGCCTCTTGCACGGCGGGCATGCGCGTCATACCGCCGACCATGACCACCTCGTTCACATCGCCCGGATTCAGGCCCGCGTCCGCCAGCGCCTGGCGCATCGGCCCGAGCGTGCGTTCGACCAGGTCGCCGGTCAATTGCTCGATCTTGGCGCGTGTCAGGGTTATCACCAGATGTTTAGGTCCGGAGGCGTCCGCCGTGATGTACGGCAGGTTGATCTCGGTCTGCATCATGGTGGAAAGTTCGATCTTGGCTTTCTCGGCCGCCTCCTTCAGGCGCTGGAGGGATTGCTTATCCTGGCGCAGGTCAATGCCGTTGTCCTTCTTGAATTCGCCAACCAGGTGATCTATGATACGCTGATCGAAGTCGTCGCCGCCCAGGAAGGTATCGCCGCTGGTCGAACGCACCTGAAAGACACCTTCACCGACATCCAGGATGGAGATATCGAACGTGCCGCCGCCCAGATCATAGACGGCGATGATCTCGTTCTTTTTCTTGTCCAGGCCATAGGCCAGCGAGGAGGCGGTCGGCTCGTTGATGATGCGCATCACTTCCAGGCCGGCGATCTTGCCGGCGTCTTTGGTGGCGTTGCGCTGCGCATCGTTGAAGTAAGCCGGAACAGTGATCACCGCCTGTGTTACCGGTTCACCCAGGTAAGCCTCAGCATCCGCCTTGATCTTTGCCAGGATCATGGCCGAGATCTCGGGCGGGGAATACTCTTTATCCCCCAGTATTACGCGCACGTCGCCATTGGAGGCCGGCATCGCCTTATATGGGATGCGCGGCAGGGTGCGTTGCACTTCTGGATCCTCGTATTTGCGTCCCATGAAACGTTTGATCGAAAAGACCGTATTTTCTGAATTGATAATTGCCTGGTTGCGCGCCACCCGTCCCACAAGCCGTTCGTGGTTTTTGTTGACGGCGATCACTGAGGGTACCAGCCTTTCGCCTTCCGCGGATGGAATGACGACCGGCTCGTTGCCCATCATCACCGCGCCGACTGAGTTGGTAGTGCCTAGATCTATTCCAATGATTTTACCCATGAGTTCTCCTCTATACGTTTCCACGTTTGCATGTTTGCACGTTTGCACGTTCAACGTGATAACGTGCCAACGTGGAAACGTGCAAACGATTATTGTGCGACTCTCACTAAAGCTGGACGGATAACTTTCTCGCCAAGCATATACCCATTTTGGATAACTGCAATAATCTGCCCGCTTTCGTGTTCGTTGCTCGCTTCCTGCGAAATGGCCTCGTGCACGTTCGGGTCGAACATCTGACCTTCAGCTTCGATCCGTTTTACACTCTCGGCTTCCAATATGGCCTGGAGCTTGCGATAGATCAACTCAATACCCTCCACCCAGGCCAGGTCAGCGGGACGGGAATGCAAGGCTCGCTCGAGGTCATCCAGGATCGGCAGGTAACGTTTGATGATGTTCCCCACCGCGCTCTGGTAGACCTCAGCTTGCTCGCGTTCGATGCGCCTCTTGTAGTTGGCGAAATCGGCCGCGGCGCGTTGCCAGCCATCTTTATATTCAGCGGCTTGCGCCTGGATTTCTTCAAGTTGTTTTTGCAGCGTTTCGAACTCTTCCAGTGAAACAGCCGGTACAGCTTGTGTGGGCGTTTTGCCTTCCTTTTCGTTCTCGGGTTCGATGGTTTGTCGCGTTTTTTTACTGCTCATTGTTATGATTCATCTCCAACCATAGTTTCAGATACCAGTCCGCTTAACAGGTCAGCCATAAAGCGGACGGTGGGAATGGTACGGGCGTATGACATGCGCATCGGGCCGAAGACACCCAGCGCGCCGGTCGCCGCCCCTGGGATGCCGTAGCGGGCCAGGACGACGGAGCACTGCCTGAGTTCTTGCCATTCACCTTCGCCGCCAATCAGGACTTGCACCCCGCCCACGTGACTGTTGACCATCGTGCGGGCGAGCAAATCCTGGAGCAGGGTGCGCTCCTCGAACAATCGAATAGCGCGGCGGGCATCATCTGACTCGATAAATTCCGGCTCGGAAAGGACGTTGGTCAAGCCATCCAGATAAATCTCACCGGAGGCGCGCTGTTCACCGCGATTCATGTCCTGCAAGACCAGAGTCAGGATATCCTTCTCCAACGCGTCCCCGCTCGGGTTGAGGCTGGCCAATTCCTCCGTTGTTCGACTTTGGCAAACCTCGTTGAGGCGATTGGCGGCGTTGCTCAGTTGTTCCTGCGAGACCGGCTCGGCCAGGGTCAGGATCTGCTGGCTCACTTCACCGCCGACCAGCACCAGCACCATCAGCACCTGCCGGCCCTGGGTGGAGATCAACTCGAGATGCTTGTAGCGGGCCCGCTCGGTGTGCGGTGCAGTGATCAGTGAGGCGGCGCGGGATTGATGCGCCAAAATGGAAGCTGCCAGGTGCATCCATTGCTCCACGTCCTGTCGCGCCTGGTAGAACTGGTGACTGATGGTATTCCGGGTGGCGTCCGGCAGGTCGGTCTGGTAGACAAAGTGAGTGACGAAATAACGATAGCCTTCCTCGGTCGGGACGCGCCCGGCGGAGGTGTGCGGTTGGCGCAGGTAACCGGCCTCGGTCAGCGCGGCCATCTCGTTGCGGATGGTCGCCGAACTCATCTTGAGCTTACAGCGCTCGATCAGGTTCTTCGAGCCGACCGGTTGGGCCGTCTCGATATAGTCGCGCACCACCAAGCTGAGGATCAATTTCTGGCGTTCGGTCAGTTCATCCATCTCATCTCAATATTTTAGCACTCCAAGCGTGCGAGTGCTAAAAGACAATGTACAATCATATCATGGCTAAAAATATGCGTCAATAAGAGGAGCGTTAGAATGTGGATGTGGCGTAGATCGCTCACCGCCGCCAGAACTGGAACAATTGCAGCCCCAAACCAGCCAGGTTGAGCGGGATTCCCAACCCGTTCGCGATCAAGAAGACAGACTTCCAAAACAGGTCGTTGATAAACGGCACGTACCACAGCGCCAGAAATACGATCCAGACCAACGCGCCGCGCGTTTCGGCCATTCTGAGACGAACCTCCCGGTTCAGGTACGGCTCGATCGCTCCATAACCATCGAATGGCGGAAGCGGGATCAAGTTGAGCAGCGCGGCGGTGATTTGCAGCAAGGCCAGAAAAGCCAGCCCGGGCCAGATGCCGCCACCCGTCACCGGCGATAGGCGCAGGATGACTGCCAGAATGAGGCCCAGGACCAAGTTGGAGACCGGCCCGGCCAGCGAAACGGCGCTCACCCAGCGGCTGTTACGCAGCCGCCAGGTCTCGATGTAGACCGCCCCACCCGGTAACCCAATCCCACCCAGCAACAGGAACAGGAGCGGCAGGAGCAGCGAATAGAGCGGATGGGTGTATTTCAGGGGGTTAAAAGTCAGGTAGCCCTTTTCGCGCACGCTGGTATCGCCGCCCAGATAAGCCACCAGCGCGTGGGAAAATTCATGCAAGCAGAGTGAAAAAAACCAGCCGATGAGTACGATCAAAAAGGTCATTATTTAGTTACTCTGTATAGCCTTTTGGATGTGTCCGATGCCAGCCCCAGGCGCTAAGACAAGGACAATCTACCCTATCAGAAATTGTTCCACAGCGTGGACAAATACTTTCGCCGCATCAAGAATTTCCTCTGCCTGTGCTTCGTCCAGGGTGAGCAATTCGCGATAATCCCCAATCTGGCGCAACTCGAAAGTGCGGTGCAAGACCTTGCTCATTTCCTTCGGAAATTTTCCCGGCCTGACGAAATACTCATCGAACATAGCAATCACCCCGCTGTGTTTGGAACTCCCCGTGCCTACTGTGATCAAAAGCGCCAGTACCGTATAAAACATGGCATAGTAAGCGCGATTCATACCCCCCTGATCGAATAGAAGTTCTGCATCACGCAACGTCTCTCGGGCGCGCTCGAGGCGATAGGCAATCAAGCCTTGCTGGTCGAAGGTTTTATCGCTCATGCAGTCACCCCCTCGCGCTGGACTGCCTGATAGAACGGTGAAGCAGCCAGGCGCGCAATTTCCCCCTTCGTTGCAGGCACGACCGAAAGCACCACGCCAGCCTCAAAGCCTATTTCCCAGGCAATATCGAGGGCGGTGTCCAACGTGGCTTTTTCCAGATTGGGGAGCACCACGAACAGATCAATATCCGAACCGGGATCAGCATCCCCGCGCGCCTGCGAGCCGAACAGCGTAACCTGTACCGGCTGCTTCAGAATTACCGCCAAGCGACGGCGGTATTCTTTCGCAAAGCGAAGAGCATTTGGTTTCGGTGACATACTAAAACTATTATACGCCAATTTGCACTATGAATACCCTTCCGGATGCGTCCTGTGCCACTCCCAGGCGCTGGCGACGATATTCGTGAGATCAGGATGTTGCGGCTGCCAGCCCAGCTCGCGGCGGATCTTCCCGGAGGCGGCCACCAGCCTGGCTGCGTCGCCATTCCGGCGCGAAGATTCGACGACCGGGATCGGGTGACCGGTCACGCGGCGGGCGGTCTCGACCACCTCCCGCACCGAGTAACCGTTGCCGTTGCCCAGGTTGTAGACCAGACGGTCGCGCTCTGCCAACGCATCCAGCGCCAGCAAGTGCGCCGAGACCAGGTCGCTGATGTGGATGTAATCGCGGATAGCCGTGCCGTCCGGCGTGGGATAGTCCGTGCCGTAGATGTAGGCCGCCTCCGCCTGGCCGAGGGCGACGCGCAGCACGAGCGGGATGAGGTGCGATTCTGGCTGGTGCGCCTCTCCGCGTCCGGGCAGCGCGCCGGCGGCGTTGAAATAGCGCAGCGCGGCGTAATGCAAGCCGTGGATTCGGCGATACCATTCCAGTGTATTCTCGATCGCCAGCTTGGTGTAGCCGTAGACGTTGGCCGGATCGAGAGGCGAATCTTCGCCCAACGGCGCGTCGCTGGAGGCATAGACGGCCGCGGTCGAGGAAAGCACGAAACGGCGCAAACCGGCGCGGGTCGCGGCTTCGATCAGGTGCAGCGAGTTGACCAGGTTATTATGGAAAAACTTGCCAGGCTCGTTCATGCTCTCGCCGGCCTCGATGAAGGCGGCAAAGTGCATCACGGCATTGTATTTTTCAGCAGACAGGGCAGCCGACAGGGCTGCCTCGTCGTCCAGATCGGCGTGGACAAAGCGCGCCCCTTCTGGCACGGCCTGACGGTAGCCGGTGACGAGCGAATCGTAGACGGTGACCGTATGCCTGGCTTTGAGCAAGGCCTCCGCAGTGGCCGAGCCGATGTATCCCGCCCCACCGGTGACAAAGATATTCATAAGATTCTCCAATAGAACCGCGAAGTCGCGAAGAGCGCAAAGCTTCTTATTTTTTTCTTTGCGTCCTTCGCTTCTTCGCGGTTAAATCACAATGATGGCGCTCGCATATGCCAATCTGTCACTTGCTGGTAGGCGTGCGCGGCGCGCAACAACACATCCTCATGGAAATGCTGCCCCATCAACTGCATCCCAACCGGCAGGCCCGCGCCGTCGAACCCGACCGGGAAAGCCAGCCCGGGCACGCCTGCCAGATTCGCGGGCAGTGTGAACACATCCTCTAGGTACATCGCCAGCGGATCATCGCGGTGGGCGCCGATGGGGAAAGCCGTGGTCGGGGCGACCGGCGCGGCGATCACGTCCACCCGCTCGAAAGCCTGTTCGAAATCGCGCTTGATGAGCGTGCGCACCTTCTGCGCCTGACCATAATAGGCGTCATAGTAACCCGCCGAGAGCGCGTAGGTGCCCAGCATGATGCGCCGCTCGACCTCCGCGCCGAACTTGCGCCCGCGCGTGCGATAGAAGATATCCCACATGGCTTCAGCCTGGATGCGCGACCCGTAACGGATGCCATCGTAGCGGGCCAGGTTGGCCGAGGCCTCCGCCGGGGAGATGATGTAATAGACCGGCAAGGCGTATTCGCTGTGCGGCAGGCTGATCTCGTGGACTTCCGCACCCAGGCCTTCCAGCACACTGACAGCCTGCCGGACGCCCGCCTCGACTTCAACCTGGATACCGCGCACGAAATATTCTCGCGGGACGCCGATGCGCAACCCGTGTAGGGGCGGGGCTAGCCCCCGCCCAGAGGCGACCGCAAGAGTCGCCCCTACCAAATCAATTGTCGGCACAGCCACATCCTGCGTTGTCGCATCCAGCGCATCCCGCCCGGCCATAATTGAAAACAATAAGGCTACATCCTCTGCCGTGTGCCCAAGCGCGCCGGCCACGTCGAGCGAGGAGCCGTAAGCCACCAGCCCGTAGCGCGAGACGCGCCCGTAAGTGGGCTTGAGACCGGTCACGCCGCAGAACGCGGCCGGCTGGCGCACGCTGCCGCCGGTATCCGTGCCCAGCGCGGCCGGGACCATACGCGCTGCCACTGCCGCGGCGCTTCCGCCCGAAGAGCCGCCCGGCACACGCGTCAAATCCCACGGGTTGTGCGTCATGCCGTAGGCCGAATTCTCGGTCGAAGAACCCATCGCAAATTCGTCGGTGTTGGTCTTGCCAATGGCAATCGCCCCGGCCTCTTGCAAACGTTTCACTGCCGTTGCCGTAAAGGGCGGAACGAAACCCTCCAATATCTTCGATCCAGCCGTACAGGGCAGGCCCTCGACGGCGAGGACATCCTTGACCGCAATGGGGATGCCGAGCAAGGGCTTATGTTGTCCGTCGCCTGTTACTTGCTGGCGATCGGCCTCATCAGCCTGCGCCAGCGCGGATTCGGCTGCGAGATGTAGAAAGGCGTGCAGGGACGGCTCCAGTTTTTCGATCCGTTCGAGGCAAGCGCGGGTCAACTCGCGGCTGGAAATCTCGCCGCTTCTCAGGGCTTCTATGGCTTGCATGAGGGTAAGGTCGGTTAGTTCCAAATTCATCACTCATCACTCGTCACGCTTCACGCATCACCCGCCACCCGTCACTCGAACACCGGCGGAATCTTGAACTGCTCCTGCTCTGTTTCTGGAGCATTCCTGAACAAATCCGCGCGGCTCAAACCGGGACGCGGCTCGTCGGCGCGCAGGGAAGAGTCGCCGCCTGGCGCGCTGGAGGTGGGAGCAATATCGGTCGTATCCAGTTCCTGGAGCTTGCGGATGTAATCCAGGATGGCCGAAAGCTGCTGGCGGTAGCGGGTTTTTTCTTCCGCGCTCAACTCCAGACGAGCCAGCGTTGCGATGCGTTCGACTTCTTCGAGGGAAAGGGGCATAAGTTAGATTATACGTGAGTTCAGGCATATAGAAGACAGGAGCGTATTTTGCTTACTTCATCCAATCACCCAGCCAGCGTACCTGTCCCAGCCAGTCTTCTGCTTCCGTCTCGGACAGGAGCGCGTCGATCGCTTTGAGTAGTTCGGGCATAGGTCGTTGGGAAGAGAGAATGATCCCACCGTGGTGCGGGTAGCGCTTCGCCAGCGAAATGTAATCACGCACATTGAAGGTGAAAATACAGCGTCCCTGCGCGGTTGCGCCCAGCAATTGTACATCATCATGCGCATCCAACGGCATCCACTCGTTGGGGGTGCGGGTCACATCATGGCCGCGTTTTTGAAGAGCATCAGCCAGCGCGGCATTGGATGTGTCCGCATCCAGGTGCAGGCGCGGTTTAGACACGCTGGATTTCCAGTTCGTTTTCGTAACGGATGTTGGCGTCAATTTCGGCGCGGTGAGCCTGGTAAAAGGCCATGGCTTCCTTCACCTGTGACAGTTCCAGCGGATATTGCGCGGCAAACTCCTCGGGCGTGGCTTTCAATTGTTCCACAGCGACAGCGATGGTTTGCACGCGGATCCCGGTCCCGCGTATCACAGGTGTCACCCAGCCCGACGCCCCGCGCCGGTAGGTGATGCCCGGAAAATTGGGGTCATCCAATTGCTGGCGCAGGGAAGCGACTTTTTCCGAGACCGACCACATGATGAACTGGTTTAGAGAAACCCCCTGGCGCGAGGCCCAATCCTCAGCTTCGCGTTTCAGGTTGAATGGTAAGTTCAGGGCATAGCGTGTCATATTTTAGGTTCCTTATCTCATGGTAATTATATCATATATGACATCACAGATGATGTTCCCTGTGTGTATACTCTTGAATCTCCGCCAAACTATTCCAACCTCGGGAGAGGTTGGACTCCGTCAATCAACTTTTCAACGCCACCCCGTCACATACCAGCGCAGGTATTCCTCCACATGCGCCTGCCAGTAGGCTTCCTCATGGAAACCGGGATAGAGATGCCATTCATGCGGGATATTCTTTCGATTGAGCAGTTCTTCCAGCCAGAGGGCAATTTCCAGCTCACGGTCGTTATCCCCGCTGTCGAGATAGATGCGCGGCAGGGATTCGGGCGGGATGGCCGCCAGCCAATTGTCAATGCGCCCGCTATCCGCCCAGAAGACGACCGGCGAGTGCGCGCCGAAGGCCGCGAACAAGTCCGGCCGGGTCAGGCCGAGATGGATGGCCCAGCCTGCGCCGCGCGAAAGCCCGCCGATGGCGCGCCGAGTGCGGTCGGGGAGGGTACGGTAATGGGCATCTACATAGGGCAGCAACTCCTCGGTCAAGGCTTGGCCGAAGCCGTATTCGCCCGGCTGCTTCCAGGAGGGGTCGTGGGGCATGATGATAATGAACGGCGGCGCATTACCTGCCGCGATCAACCGGTCGGCGGTGGCAGGCGCGCCAAGGCGAAACCACTGGTCGTTGGCATAAGCCTGGCCATGTAAAAGATAAAGCACAGGACAGCGCTGATCTACATGCTCTGCGTAACAAGGCGGCAGGTAGACGATGAATTTCAGCGCGTCTGGCAGGTATTGACTGGGCAAGTTATCCGCCTCTATCCGGCCGGGGAGGCTGAGGCAATCGGCGCTGGGAGAAGGGCCTGCACTGAGCGCAGGCGAAGTGGTGAGAGGCAGCCGGGGATCAGGTGAGATTGGGGGCAGGGAGGCAGTGGAAAATGGGGGCAGGGGGGAAGGGCCGACGGGGAGAATCGGACTCGCAACCGGCGCACAGGCTGAAGGTCCGGAAAGAACCGCTGCCGCGAGGATCAGAATCAACACATTGTGCAGATCACTCTTACGCATTACGTTTCACTCGTTACTAATTTCTCTACCTGCTTGACGGTTACACATAGTTCGCATTATACTCACATCCGCCGGGGTGTAGCGCAGTTGGCAGCGCACCGCGTTTGGGACGCGGGGGTCGGCGGTTCGAGTCCGCCCACCCCGACTGAGGCCGCCGGGAGCAGACAGACTCTCGGCGGCTGCGCTTTGCCGCAGGCCTATTCGGTAGTAAAATTATACTTGTTGCGCATATCTCTCTGAGGAGTGGAGGTCATTTGGATGAGAATCATTGACAAAACCCCCTATCAACCCGAGAGTGGTAAGATCAGCCTGCTCGACCAAATCAAAGCCACGCTGAAATACGGGGCGGATTGGCTTGAAGAAATCGAATCCCAGAAGGTAGTAATCGCCCATCTCGAAAATGCGCTGGATAACAGTTATACGCTGCTGCGTAACGTGACCCTGGCCGGCCTGGGCGTCATCATTCCCCTCATCCTGGTTGGCCCAAGCGGCATTTACGTGATGTACACCACGGCATTGCAGGGCGAGTACCGGGCAAAAGGGGATACTTGGGGAACGCTCGAAGGCTATAACTTTATACCCGCGAGCGTCAATTTACTCACCCGAACGGCGCAGATGGGACGCGCTGTGCAGCTTTATCTGGAGCGACAGGGATACCCAGGCTCGACGCCGATCGAAGCGGTGCTGCTTGCCATCGAGCCTGGTCTGCACGTGGACAGCATCAGTCCCATCGTCCGTGTGGTTCTGTGTGATGCGTTGGAGCGTTTCGCGGCCTCGATTACCCAGGCGCGTGTAGTATTCAGCGCCGAGGCGGTCCACGACATCCTCAATCAGATCACGAACTCACAGCCGACCTTGTGCGCAGCACCCTTCGACAAGCTCAGGGCAGCGCCTACTCAGCAAGAGCCGCACGAACCTCAGGCCGCCCAAAGCGAAGCGTCAAGCGCCGAAATCCCGCCGCTTCCCTGGGAGGCTGACGCTTTCGGCCTGGACTCCACGCAGGACTCGATGGACGGGCAAGCCCTGGCGGTCGGCGGCCTGCTCCTGCCTGAGTTGGAAACCCCCGCGCTGATCCCACACGGCATAACCGCCCGTTTGAAAAAATTACCCTTTACGAGCAAACAGTGGGCTTTCTTGATCGTCTTTATCGTTGTCGAGATCATCATCCTGATCGCATTTGTCGTCCTGGTCTTCTCAAACTTATAAACCAACGGTGGACATCCCCTTGCAGCCGCCCTTCCTTTCGATCATTATCCCGGCCTATAACGAAGAACAGCGCCTGCCCCATGCCCTGGGGCAGGTCTTTGCATTTCTGGAGGGGCAGACTTACGTTGCCGAAGTGCTTCTGATCGAAAACGGGAGCACGGATGGCACACTCCAATTGGCGCATAAATTTACCCAGCATTATCCAAGCCTGCGCGTCTTCCACGAACCCGGGCGCGGCAAGGGACAGGCAGTCCGCCGCGGGATAGCGGAAGCGCGCGGCGAGTACCGGTTCGTCTGCGACGTTGATCTTTCCATGCCGGTGGAAGAGATCAATCTATTCCTCCCGCCGCGTTTGACCGATTTTGATATCGCCATCGCCTCGCGCGAGGCCCCCGGCGCAGTGCGCTACAACGAACCCTATTACCGTCACCTGACCGGGCGTGTCTTCAATTTCCTCATCCGCCTGCTCGTCCTGCCCGGCATCCAGGATACCCAATGCGGATTCAAATGCTTCCGCGCCGCGGTCGCTGAAGATGTCTTTCGCTCCCAAACTTTGAGCGGCTGGTCGTTCGATGTCGAAATCCTGCACATCGCCCGCCAGCGCGGCTACCGCATCACCGAAGTCCCCATCCACTGGTATTTCAGCCCCGAAAGCAAGATCCACATCCTGCGCGATTCCTGGCGCATGTTCCTCGACCTGCTGGTCATCCGTTTTAATGCCTGGCGGGGTATTTATGACGCCAAAAATTGACCCGCTCAGCCTGCCCGAATTTCCCCATTTGCGCTACGAGCGGTCACTCTGGAAAAGCGGCTTGAGTTGGGTCGGGGGAATTGACGAGGCCGGACGCGGCGCGCTTGCCGGCCCGGTGGCTGCCGCGGTGGTCATCCTTCCGCCGGATGCGTCACTTTCGCGCCGAGTAGGCGTTGCCCTGAGTTCATCGAAGGGTGCTGCGCAGACCTTGCGCGGGGTGCGCGATTCCAAGCAGATGACCCCGCTTCAACGTGAAACCTGGGCGCCGCGCATCCAGGAAATTGCTCTCGCCTGGTCGGTTGGATTCGCCTCCGCCGAAGAGATTGATATGCTAGGTATTGTCCCCGCCACGCGGCTGGCAGCCACCCGCGCCCTGGAATCTCTCTTAGCAACCTCTGCTGGTCAATCTCCTGATCGCCAAAATCCTAATCCCCTGATTCTTAATTTACTAATCCCTGATTTCCTAATCACTGATTACTTGCTGCTGCCCAATTGCCCCCTGCCGCAGACGGCGCTGGTCAAGGGCGACCGGCGCTCGCTGACCGTCGCCGCCGCCTCGGTGCTGGCCAAAACCGCCCGCGACGCCTTGATGAGAGAATTGGATGGGGAATACCCCGGCTACGGTTACGCCCGCCATAAAGGCTACGGCACGCCGCAGCACCGCGCCGCGCTGCGCAAGTTGGGGATGTGCGCCATTCACCGAAATAGTTTTGCCATCAAGACATGATCAAAACCTCCCCTGCGGGAGGTTGCAACAATCATGCGGACGCCAGCGCATACGGCCTGACCTCGCGCTCGAGGCGATTTCCCAGCTTGTCTGTTGTAATGTCGAGGTCGTATTCCGCCTGCAAGCCCAGCCAGAACTGCGGGGAGGTGTCAAAGTAGCGCGCCAGCCGCAGGGCGGTACATATTCGCCATTGGTCATTGATGCGGATACTGTGCTGTTCTGCCCACTCGCCGCCTAATTTTTCGAGCCGGTTTGCAGGGGGAACGCGCAAATCGTCGAGCGAGACGGCTCTAACTCATCTGCAAAACACTCAATTCAAACCAGCCACTCGATTGTCTCCTGCGTGGCCTGTGAAAGGTCTGCGAAGATGCCGCGTCGCTCAGGTGGAAGCATGTCCGCCAGAATATACATCGCCTCGGCGGTCATCTTCGTCAGCTCCCCCCGGCCACATCGTCCCGACACTTGCACCTGCTGCAAGTGCAGGTGTGTCCTTGCGGGAGGGCGCGCTCCGCTTTTGAAGCGGAAGGGCCGGCCAAATTTCAAGTGCACACCCGGCCCTTTCCAGCGTTTGCTGAAAGGCAGGGCTGGGAAGCCAATCGTCCCATCCACCGCAATCGGCAGGAGCGGCGCGCCGCTGCGGCTGGCGATGTAGGCCATGCCATCCTTCGCTTCCTCGAACGCAGGGCGGCGTGTGCCCTCCGGCGCAATCCAGATAATTTCACCCGCGGCGAGCGCATCCAGGCAGGCGCGCAGCGCCTCTCGATCCACCTCGCCGCGTCGCACCGGGATGACATGCCACAATTTCGGGAATATGCCAATCAGCGGGTAAGCGTAGGTTTCGATCTTCGCCAGGGGGATAATATTACGCGGCAGAGCATGGATAATCATGATCGGGTCAATCAGGGCAATGTGATTGCCGTAGAGAATCAACGGCCCATCCAGCGGCACATTTTCCACCCCTTCGATCTCATCCGTTTTGACCAGCAGGCCGGTGACGACGCGAATCCAGAAGCGCAGTTTGCGGCGCACTGGTTCATAGCGGGCGTGAACGTAAGGCTCAGACATCTTTACCCTGCGCAGCACCTACTCGGTCGACATAATTATAGACGCCGCGGTATTCAGGCGGAAGTTGACCGGCCAAGGCTTCCATGATCAGGCGCGTGGCCTGGCGGAGCGCTTCGTGACGATTGGCCTGCCCTTCGGCTGATCCTTCGCTCCGCTCAGGACTGCGGCTCAGGGCAAGTTTCGGCAAAACGAACGGCTTTCCCACCCTGAGCGTGACCGGTGTCCGGCGCAGCCGTTTTAAATTTCCATAAATGCGTTCATTTTCCGTGCCGGTGACGGTGACCGGCACGATCGGAACATTTGCTTTCAAGGCCAGAAAGGCCGCACCGCGGGTGCCTTCTTCCAGCGCGCCGATGACGGATTCGCGCGCTTCCGGCGCAATCATTATTATCCGGCCGCTTTGCAAACCATCCAGCGCGGCGCTGAGGGCGCGCTTGTCGGGGCGGCCGCGATGCACCCAGATGACGCCCAGCGTGTCAATAATCCAGCCCAGCACGGGCAGGTCGAATAGTTCGATTTTGGCAAGCGCGTCTGTGAATGCCGGCCAGAAAGCCAGACCCAGCACACCATCCGCATCGCCAAGATGATTGATGACCACCAGCGCCGGGCCTTTTTTGGGGAAGTTTTCCAGGCCGCTTACGGTGGCCTTTGAACCGGCAAAAACCAGGCAGCGCGCCAGGGCGCGGATAAAGCCTCGAAACAGACGCCGCCCCCAGGTCAGGCGCGGCAGGCGGGTGAGTTCAGGCCGCCAGACTTCACTGACCGGCTTGTCCCCGTGCGCAGCACCCTTCGATGAACTCAGGGCAGCGCCTACTCGGTAGTTAGGGGGCTTCGGCAGGGAAGATGGCGCTGTCTGCATATACGCCTCGATATTCCTCCGGCAATAGACCGGCAATGTGCGCCATGACAATATCGGCGTTGCGCTGGCGGGCGGCGCGGCGTTGGCTGCCCTTGCCTGTCACCGGCGGCAGGTGGATGGGTTTGCCGATGCGCATTTCCAGTGGCGGACGCTTGCCTTGCGAAGCTTTTTGCCAGAAATCATCCGTCGTGCCAACGATGCCGACCGGGACGACCGGCAGGCCGGTCTGTTCGACGAGATATGCGATGCCCGGCTTGGCGCATTGCAGACCTGGCTTGTGCGAGCGTTCCCCTTCGGGGGCGATCAGCAGTGGGTATCCAGAACGCAATGCCGAAATAACCTTGTCGAACAAGGCGCGGTCATACTCGCCGCGGTGGACGGGAATGCCTCCCCACAGGCGAGCAAGCAGGCTCTGCCCAGGTCTGCTCCAAACTTCCACTGCGCCCATTGCCTCCACCTGTTCCGGCCAAAAAACGCCAGCAAAAGGCGGGTCATAAAGGGAAACATGGTTGATGGCGACGATATACGCCTGGCGGAGCGGAACATTTCCTTTTCCGATGATTTTCACCGGCGCAAGGATGTGGAAAAGCAGGCGGAGTGAAAAACGGATGAGCGGACGGCCAAGCCAGCGCCGCCACTGCGCAGCTTGATATTCGTATCTTACCGGCATAGGGCCTCCACATATTGATAGACTTCATCTGCGTCTAAACGGTCTGAATTAATAATGATCGCGTCTTCGGCCGCTTTCAAGGGCGAGAAGGCGCGCGTCGAGTCGATCTCATCCCGCATTCGCACGCCGGCCAGAATTTCATCAAACGAAGCCTCTTCGCCGCGGGCGATGATCTCATCGTAACGCCGCCGGGCGCGTTGCTCGGCCGAGGCGTCCAGATAGATTTTCAAATCCGCCTCGGGCAGGACGACCGTGCCGATATCGCGTCCAACCATGACGACGCGCCCGCGCAAGCCGATGCGTCGCTGCTGGGAGGCCAGGGCTTCGCGCACGCCTTTATAGGCCGAGACCTGCGAGACGTTGGCATCCACCTCCGGGCGGCGCGTTTCCCAGGTAATATCATTCCTGCCCACAATTACATCACATGCGCGGCCATCCGCTTTGGAGGGCGGGCGCACGTCAATCAGTACATTTTCAGCTAGCACGGTGACGCCGAATTCATCGTTCACATCCCCACCACTTTTCAGAACCAGCCAGGTCACGGCGCGGTACATCACGCCGGTATCGAAAAACAAGTATCCCAGGGCGTCGGCCAGCCGGCGTCCGAGGCTGGATTTGCCCGATGCTGCCGGGCCGTCGATGGTGAGGATGTTAGGTAAAGGCATTTTCGATTTACAATTTACGATTTACGATTGACGCTCCACGCTCCACGCATCACGGCGTTACACCACTTTCAAAAAAGAGATCATTCCGCCCCCACAGAACGATACTTTCCGTCTGTTGGGGCATCTGGCGGTAGACGAACCAGCGCAGCCAGTCCTCGGGGCGGGCATCGTCCCAGGCCGGGGTCTGGCGCCAGACGAAATCCTGGCCGCGGTAGGCGGCGCTCAGGTTCAACTCCACGCTCTGGGGAGCGATGACCAGCGCCGGCGAGTCGGCCGGTGAGAGCGCATCCGTCTCTTTCACCTCCCAATCCCGCAGCAGCCAGCGCAGGGCGGGTGAATCCACGCCGACGACCATCACCGGCAGCGACTCGATGTGTCCCTTGTTCCACTCAGAGAGATTGTCTAGGGTTTTCTGTAACAAATCTGCTTGAGCCGTTTGCGGCGCGGGTGACCAAAGCTCGGCGGTGAGCGGGCGACGAAGCCCGGCTGCGCCCGTCGCCGCGCCGAGCGTGAAGGCCGCCAGGAACAACGCGCTTCCCCAAACCGCCCCCTGGCGCGCCGTATCCAGCGACCAGCCGATGCCAACCAGGGTCAGGCTCAAGCCTAAAAGGAGCAGCGCGCCCAGCAAGAGCAGGAGGCGCGTCTGCGCGGCAGGAGAAGCGAACGACTCCCCGGCCACACCGGTCAGGTTCATCCAGGCGAAGACCAGGATGGAGGCTGTCAGGACGGTCACCCCGGCCAGTTCCCAAGCGCCGATCCCTTCCACTTTGGTATAGCGGCTGAGTTCGAGCGCGGCCAGCGCCCAGAGCGGGAGGAGTACCCAGGCCAGGTCGGCCACCTGCCGCCCAGGATAGACCAGCGCCATGAGCAGGGCGACCAACGTCCATAAGCCCAAGCCAATGACCAGACGGTCTTTGTTCAGTAGGCCGCGCACGAGCGCGAGGAGGCCAAAGATGAGCGCCATCAACTGATAGGCGGCCAGCGCGCCGAGCAGGTGCGCGGCGCGCACGCCGGAAGGTGTCCACCAGCCCTCGATATATGCTAGAGCAGAAGCGACGAAACCGCTTAATCCATTGGGAGCAAGGAGGAACAGGCTGCCGCCCAGGAGAAAGGTGCCGAGGATGTAGACGAGGGTGGGTTTCCAGTGGGCAGTGATGAGTGACGAGTGATCTTCATTGGCGGTTTGTCGTTGATCGCCGGCCTTCACCCGTCCGGAAACAAATGCCTGCCAGATGGCTGCGCTCAAGCCGAGGATGAGCAATCCCATCCAGACTGCCGGGCCGGAGAGTAGCGCCAGCCCACCGAGGACGCCTGCCAGCCGAGTAGGCGCTGCCCTGAGTTCATCGAAGGGTGCTGCGCACGGATAGCGCCCGTCCCGCCAGATGGCCCAGGCCAGCACGAGGAACGAGAGGGCCAGGATCGAACTTCCGGCCGTGCGCGAGAGGGCCAGCAAGCCAGGCTCGAAAGTCAACGCAAAGGCCAGGATGAGCGCCGGGATGCGGCCGAGGCGCTCTCGAAAAAAGAATGGCGTCAATACCAGAACACTGCCGGCCAGCGCCGGCCAGAAGCGCGCCAGGAAATCGCTCGCGCCGAAGATGTAAAATGGGATCGAGGTCAGCAGCACGTAGGCAGGATTTGGTCCGATGAAGGGGTGTGCGCCGCGGGCGACCTGCAACGCCTGGAAGGCCCAATCCGCTTCGAAATCCGAGAGCGGCAGCGCGCCGAGGTGCAGGAAGCGCAGGGTCAGCGCCAGGGAAAAGGCGAGCGCGTAGAGAGCGTGTTCGAGGGTGAGGCGGCGGTTGGTCATAGGTGTATTTTACATGGATTCCAAGGAACTCCGTCAACGAATATCCAACGAATAACCGAATGAGCATTAACGCACCGAGGCATTTGCTTATTGCCCCCGTTCTTCGCGACCGCGTAGCGTCCCTTTAGGGAAGCACCCTGCGGGTTGGGGGTTATGGTGAGTTACGGCGCTTCGTAAATCGTCACGTTACCAAGCTGGTAAACCGGACGGAGAAATCGCTGGAATTTGGTCTCATTGATGCGGTAGGTGTTCCGTTCCAACGTGCCAACATAAACGTAGCGGGCGTTGTACTGGCTCAGGATGGCCTGGGCTGTGTTCCAGTCGCTGGTCTCGTACAGGCGTTGGATGTCAGCCATGCGCGTGCCCTGTTCAGCGTAACCGCCGCGCCACTGGGACTGGTGCATCGGCCAGCCAAGCACGGCCGGGAGTCCAGTATAAGTTGAGATGTGAGCATAGTCAGAGTAACTGGCGGTCGGCGTGGTGGCCTCGACAATCACCCCGTAGGGCGCAGTCTGCAGCCAGCGGATGGCCTTGGCGTCTTCGGGGTAATGGCGGTCGAGATGGGCTGCGCCGTCCAGCGTGAGGCCGGAGGGCGGACGGAAGTTGTTAGTTTTTGCCAGCAGGCTGAGGGTCGGGTAAGTGAGCGCCGCGAAGAGCAGAATGATCAGCCCGATACTGTAGAGCCAATTCCAGACGCGGCGCAGGCTCTGCAACATGACCGCTGCGCCGAAAGCGGCCGCCAGGCTCCACATCAGCCAGGCTTGATAGTAGAACTTAAAGATGGTGTTCATGCGCCAGCCGAACTGGTCGCGCAGGTAAATAAATTCTGGGGCGAGGACGAGCAGGGCGGCGAGGAGGATGAGCAGCAACACGAAGGATGAAGGATGAGGGCCAAAGGATGAAAGATGAAGGATGAAGGATGAAGGGAATGGTTCCTTCGCTTCATCCTTCATCCTTCCGCCTTCTGCCTTCAAGAGGAACGCCAACGGAAACGCCAACAACGCCAGCAAGGTCAGCAAACCACCGGCAGAGGATAACCGCTTGAGATTTGCGCTCGCAAAAAAGCCCAGTGCGTCGGTCGCGCCTTGGGATTGCAAAAACGAGGCGGCGAACTCTGGAAGCCGCAACTCGGCGAACCATGCCATCGCCCAGGAAAAAAGCCACAAGAAAAATACCAAACCAAACGCCAGGCCAATTCCCAAGACCCAATTGGCCGGGCGTTTCTCTCCCCGCCAAAAGTAGAAAAGCAAGGCAAAGATTGGCAGGAGCAGCGATCCGAACATGACCCACAGGTGCGCGCCGCGCGTCGGGTAGATCAGGTTGGGCAGGACACCGCCCGCCTGGGAGGAGAAGCCGACATAAAAGGGCAGGTAGAGCAGAATGGCGAGAAGGCCGAGAGGCAGGCCGAGCAGGAATACATCTTCCAGCCGCGCCCAGTTCCAGCCGCCGTCATGCGCCCGCGCCAGGATATATGCGCCGACAATCAGGGCAAAGCCGATGAGGATATCCCACGTGTTCAGAAAGGCCAGCCCGCCTAGGAGGAGCGCGGAGAAGAGTAAACCGGAGCGGCTGATGGGCAGCCGGTGGAGGCCGAGGTTCGTTTCGCCGCGCCAGCCGCCGAGGAACAGGTTGAAGGCGGCCGCGACTGCCAGCAGGCCGAAGGGCATGGCCAGTACGTGCGGGTGCAGGTCGCCGAGCAAATAGGAGAAAAAGGGAAACTCGTCTATGATCTCGCGCCAGACGCCGGACAGATCGTAATCCTGCACCACACGCGAGGCGCGCCACCACCAAAGATAACGATCCGGGCTCCAGCCGAGGGGTTGGGAGGGCGGATGGGTGAGGTCTTTGATATCCAGCCAGGTCCAAAAATTGGTTGAAGGTTGAAGGTCGAAGGTCGAAGGCTGGCTGGCGGAAGGCCAAAAGAGGCCGCGCCGATGGAGGACTTCGAGGAAGCCTTCGAGGTTGGAGACGAGGAGGAGAAATAAGGGGCCGAGAAATGAGATGCCGAGGAATGCGTGATGCGTGTTGCGTGTTGCGGGCTGCGGCCCTTCGTCAAGAGCAGGGTTGCGCGAGGCGCGAAAAGCCGCCAGCAGGTTATACAGGATGCCATACGCGCCGACCGCGCTCAGGGCGAAGACCAGCGCGAGCATAAGGTTGAAGGCAACGCTGCCTGCGGTGGCGGTCAGTTTGGCAAGCATGGCCGTCAAGACATAGCCGAAGTAGTAATACGAGATGGCGTACCCCGACAGCCAGGGGTCATGCGGCGGGAAGGAAGGCGAGCGCAGGATGGCATTGATGAAGGCCAGTTCCATTGGCTTTTCGGTGCCGCTAATCTCCGGGTTGGCGGCGCGGACGAGGGCGAGGAAGGCAAAGGCAAGCAGGAAGAGCGCCTCAGTGATGAAGATCAGGCGGAGGTTGGATTTTAGCCAGGTGACGAGTGATGAGTGATGAGTGACGAGTGACGAGTGACGAGTGACGGGTGAAGGTTGGTTATCGGCGATTGGTTGAACGTGGGCTGTTTTCCAAAACGCCCAGGCGCTCAAGCCTGCCAGTATCAGCAATGCCAGGATCAATCCGCCGAGGTTGTTTGACGCCATCCCCAGCGAGGCCAACAGCCAGAAGATGTAGCCCCAGAGCAACAGTCCCAGCGCCCGCGCCAGGCTATAGCCGCGGTCGGCCAAGGCCGGGAAGAGGCGAAAAGCCAGCGGGAAAGTCAACAGGCCGAGAAATGAGATGGCGAGATACCAGGAGAAGAATGAAAGCATAGAAAATCAACCTAAATCCTGTAAATTACAGCACCTTCACCATACGCTGATAACCACTATCGCCGCAACGCTGCTGCAAGCGGGAGTAAATCACCGTTTCCACGATGCGATATCCCAAACGCAAATAGAACTGGCGCGCGGCATCATTTTGTAACGCCACGAGCAAAGAGCATTTTCTCAAGCCGTTCCTGGCTGCCTGTTCCTCCGTAAACGCCAGCAGGCGCCTGCCGATCCCCTGACCCTGGAATTGGGGAAAAACGGCCAAATTGCTGATATAGTATTCGTCTCGTTCAGCCTCCCGGCCGCCAGCCAAAGGCAAGAGGCGCACGAAGATGCGCAAAACTTCGCCCAAGCCAAGTATTCTAAACAGATGCCACCCGGTCTGGCGATCCAGCCGCAGCATGATTTTTGCAGGATGAGCGAGCAGCAGCCCGGCGATGTCCCCATTTTTCTCGGCGACAAAAGTATGTTCGTGACCAAAGCGGTTATTCCCGGCGACAAACAACCTCTCAAACACAGCCAACGTTTTGGCTGGCTGACCATTTCCAAAGAAGTATTCACCGAAGCGGCCCAACGCCAGGTGCATCAACCTTACAGCGGATTTGGCATCTTCCGGGCGAGCCGGGCGAATGATCAACTCACCTTCCATTTCGCGCTCTACCGGGTAGGCCTTCGGCAAGGATGACGGCAGCACGAACAAGCCATCCGCGCCAGGCTCGAAATCCGTGACTTCGACCACTGCATCCAGATTGATCACACCGTAAACGTGGGGGAACAGTTCCTCCGGCTTATCCGCACCCGGCTCCCAACGGACCTCGGGCCTGAGTCGCCGCGGGTCAATGACCAGCAGCACCAATCCGCGCTGACCGGCGAAGATAGAATTCGCGACGCGCAGTATCTGCTCACGCGTCGAGCAATGGATGAAGCCTTCGGTCTTCAGCGTGTCGGCGGCGTAATTGCCTGATTTTTTCGCGGCAAGCCAGGAGGCGCGGGAGGTGATGTGGAGGATTAGGGTCATGTCGTCTTCCAATCTATCACGTTTTACGTGTTGCGTGCTACGTGCTGCGTGTTTCGTGTTACGAGTTGCGGACTGCGAAATACGTAAAGTCAAGGCAAAACCTCGTACCCTTCGGGCACTTTGTAGATAACCGTCTGTCCATCGCGATACACTTCCTGCCACAATTGTCCGTTGAGCCAATCAAATTTCGACAAACCTTCGCCGCTATATGCGGCGCGCTCCAGTTGTCCAACGATAATGTAACGGACATTGTATTTCTTCAAGAAGGCCTGCGCGGCAGCCGGATCTGTGGTGGTGTAGAAATCGGCAATCTCAGCGACGCGCTCCCAGACCCAGTTGGACATCAAGGCGCGCTGCTGGCGCTGGTGCCAGTTCCAGCCGACCACGCCGGGCAGGCCGGTGTAGATGGTGAAACGCGTGCCCCAGCGGTACTCCGGCACGTTGGCCTCCACGATGACCGGCGATCCCTGGACGTTGTCTTGCATCCAGCGAATGGCGCGGTAATCCTGGCTCAAGTCCATGTCCACGCCGAAATCGGCGTAATGAGCATAGGCCATGTAGGTCATGCTGTCGAGGCCATGCGGGGCGGCGGGATTCATGCGGTCGCGAATCTTGACCATCCCGACCACCAACAGGAAGAGCGCCGCGCATGAAACCAGGATGGCCGCGGTTACATTCCAGGCTGTGCGCCAGCCGGGCAGCCAGTGCGGGATTTCGACCAGCAGCCAGCCGAAAGCCGCCGCGGCACTGATGCCGAGCATGATCCAGGCTTGCACGTAAAACTTGAAGACGGTGTTCATGCGCCCCACATCCCCGCGCAGGACGATGATCTCGACCACCATCGTCAGCAGCAGGCTGGTGCCGACCATGAACAGGATCAGGCGTTTGCCATCCCTTCGACTGTGCTCAGGGCAGGCCGGGATTTCCGGACGGAAAATCAACACCGCCGCCCAAACCGCCAGCGGTAAGGCCAGCCAGAGAATAGTGACGCCTTTCCAGGGAACATTCTGGCTGGAACTCATGACCCAGGCCTGCTGGAGGATCAGCGCAAGAAGAATGAGGAGCAGCGCGGCGTAGATCAGATCCCGGTAGGGACGTAGTTTGCGCAGGGCAGAGAGCGGCGTCTCGGCCAGCCACTGACGCGTCTCCCAAACCATCCAGGAGACGATGAAGAATAGAAACACGCCCCAGTGGACGAGGTAGGAGGAGATGTTCGAGCGCCCGCCTTTCCAGGGTTCGACCGTGTTATAGGCTTGCGCAAACCAATGCGAGAAAGGCTGGTAAAGCAGGAGGGACCCTACGGCCACCAGCGCGACGGCCGCGCCGGCTGCCAGCAGGAGGCGCTTCCCCCACCCCGGAAGAGGCAGCCGGAGGCGTTCCACGTCGGCGTAGTGGACGAGCGTGTAGAACAGAACCAGCGCACCCAATGCTAGGTAGGTATAGAAATCCCAGGTGTTGGTCGGTTTGAGCGCGCCGATCACCAACCCGCCGAGGAAGAGACCCAGGCAGGCATCCAGGCGGCTCTTCCACCTGCCTTTCGCCAGCAGCACAGAGAGCACCCAGGCGATCACCAGCACCGTCAGCGAGAAAGCAATCATGTGCGCGTGCAAGTCGGACCACAGGAAAGTAAAAAGCGGGAATTCAGTAATCGGGTCACCGGAGGCGAATGGCAGGGCGCGGCTGGGCCACCAGAACCAGTCGCGGGACGGGAGAGACAGGTTTAGACCATTCAGGGAGAGGAAGAAACCTTTCACAGTCCACCAGATGCGCTCGAAGATGCTGGCCTTGTCAATCAACCCGCCCGGGGCAATGATGCAATCATGGATATTGGTAAAACCGATCCGCGCGCTCGGGGCAGCACTGCACATGAAACCGCGGTAAAACAAGCGGAGGATGCCGAGGTTGCCGAGCAGCACCATTGCGCTGGAGGCAGCCAGGCCAGGGATGAAGGATGAAGGATGAAGGATGAATTTTTCCGCCTTCAGCCCTTCGACTTCGCTCAGGGCAAGCCCTTCGACTTCGCTCAGGGCAAGCCTTCCGCCTTCATCTTTCATCTTTCCGCTTTCATCTTTGGCTGAGAGGTTCCAACCCACCGAAAACGCCGCTATCGCCAGCATGGCGAACAGCGTTGGCAGGATGAAGTTGTAGGCAATCGAAGGGACGATGCCGAGCAGTTTGACCGGCGTGCCGACGATCACGTAACCGAAGTAATAATAGTTGATATAGCCGCCCGCGAACCAGGGGTCGTAAGGTGGGAAGGTGGTGCTCTTCAAGACGGCATTGAAATAAGAAAAGTTCATCGGACGCTCACCGCCATTGACCTCATGCCAGAGGTCCGGGTTGGCGAAGCGGATGAATAAATCCAGCAGGAAGAAGGCCAGGAACAACCCTTCGACGATGAGGAAGTATTTGCGTTTCGACTTCCACTCAGCGCGCAATTCCGCGCGTTGACGACCGAGTAGGTGCTGCGCATAAGCCAGCGCGGCGCCGATCAGCGCTACCGCCCCGAAAGCGACTGCGATCATTCCCCGGCTGTAGGTCAATCCGAGCGAACCGGCCAGCCAGGATAGCCAGGCCCAGAGCAGCAAACCGGCGATGCGCGCCAGCGGATAGCCTCTATCCGCCAGGCCGGGCAGCGCCATGCGCACAAACGGATAGGCAAACAGGCCGAGGAAAAAAATGGTGAGATACCACAAAACCAACCCAATGAGCGGATAGCGGTTTTGCAGCGCCTGATAATCGAACAATTCCGACCACGTCCCGCCGGCCTGCTGAACAGCCAGCCGGTCGGTGGGCAGCATCAAATCCTTGTAACTGCCGGCCTGTTTCGGCGTCAGATGGACGACATGCGTCAAATCCACAGTGCCGAGCAACGCGGCGACGTGCAGCGGGTCGTAATCGGCGCGCTTCTGGAAGATGAATACCTTGGCGTGGTCATAAATTGTGAAGGCTTCTTCGGCAAATTGGTCATTGACGATTAGTTCGGTACCCCCGATGGTCAGTGTGGGATAAGACTCAAACACCGCCGCCAGATCGTAGCCCAGATTGCCCTGAAAATCGCCGGGCTGCGCCACGTTGTAACACCAGATAATCTCTTTTTCCGGCGGACAGCCAAGCAGTTCGCGGTAATAGACCGTCGTCAGCGGATAACGCTCCGGCAGGCGCACAATCTGGCTGAACTGGTGATTGGATGGGATGAAGATGTAATCAGCCTGGTTGAGCGTGTCGGTGAAACGGGTCAATTTTTGCGCAGCACCTACTTGGTCGGCGTTGTCGGGCCAATAGACCTGGAAATTCAGTCCGCCCTGATAAATGCCGCCAAAGCCATCATATTCGGTGCGGAAGGGCAGGCCCAAATCCCAATCGGTTTCGTTGGCAACCGCTGCGCCGGACAAGGTCAGCGCGCCGTCCGTATTTTCAAGACGCAGGAAGTAGGTCTGGCCTTTCGTCAGCGCGACCGGGCGGTTGAGCATGAGTGTATAGGCTTCACCGCGCAGGTCTTTCGTCGGAGTGAAATCCGCCGTCAGCGAGGCGGTGGCAAGGATTTGCTCTGGAGTGGGATTCGGCGCAAGGGCAAGAGACAGGCTGAAGGTCGCAGCTCCCGTTCCAGCGTTATTGGCGATATGCGCCAGCAGAATATCCGTCAAAATCCCATCCCGCTGGGCGGTAAAAGCAACTTCAAAAGGCAATCCTGGCTGGATGGGTGTGCCATGAAATGGTAGCGGCTGATGGTAAGTTGTCCCGTCCGGTAGTTGAAGCCGCAGGTTGATGGGGCCGGGGATGTTCTGAAAAATCCAGCGCGAGGCAGCCAGGCGGGTTTCGGTGCGGGTGTAGATTCTAGTAAAGGAATAGGCCCAAGTAAGAGTGAGCAACATTACAAGAAAGCCTATTCCTATTGCCAAAGCCGTTCGCACGTTCGCACGTTTGAACGTTTGAACGTTTGAACGTGCCAACGTGATAACGGCCCAGGCCGCCATCATCGCCAGCAAAGGGTAGATGGGCAATTGATAGCGCATGGTGGGATTGAACTGGATGGATTGCCAGAGGAAATAAGCCGCCGTCCAACCCCAAAGCAGGGCGTGCTGCTTCCACTCGCCTTTCAGGATGCGCCAGCCCATCCACAGGAAGCCGGCCCAGGCCAGGATGCCGAGCGGCAGGCCGAGTCCCCAGAGGGTCAGATTTTCGAACGAATACAGGTGCGAGCGGCGCGCCCATTGCAGGGCGAAAGGCACGTCCGCATCGCCGCTGGCCTGGGAGCGCTGTTCGCGGATGTCGGCGACCCATTCAGGATTAGGCTTGAGACCGAAGAAGCCGGGACCGCTGAAAGCGTAGGGCTGGAAGAGGCGGAAGGAGATGATACTAGCTAATGCCCCGATGACAAGGAAAAGAATGATTCTTTCGAGAGATAAGTGACGAGTAATGAGTGACGAGTAATCAGCGTTCCGCTCTCTTTTCTCGGGTTCGACTGATGACGGATGACTAATGACTGATGACTGCCTGAAATATCTCACTGCAAACGCGGCCGGCAGCACAATCGCCAGCACCACCGCATTGAGCTTGGAGGCCACCGCCATGCCGAGGGCGAAGCCGAAGGCGAGGCTGAGCCAGGTGAGCGGGTCGCGCAAGATGCGCGAGAGAGTAGAGAACAGAAAGGAGAGAGTAGTCCCCCTCTCCTTACTAATCTCTAATCTCTTCTCTCTATTCTCCCCACACGCAATTTCCACCGCAAAGTACAGCGCCAGAAACATAAAGAAGGTGGTGAAATTATCCGTCGTCCAGAAATGCGACTGCTGGATCTGCATCACCGCCAGCGAGGAGAAAGCGGCCGCCAGCAGTCCGACGCGGCGGTTATAGACGCGCGCGGCGATGAAATAAAGCAGAACGATCGTGCCTAAATCCGCCAGCGCCGAGAGCAGCCTCCCGACCAGATTGACCTGGTCGTAGCCGGTCTGGCCTGACCACTCAGCAACATAGCGGACGATAAACATCGGCAGCGTGCCATAGACAAAAAAGCCATAGCCGCGGTTGTGCGGATTTAGCGTGGATTTGGCCGTGTTGAAATAATCCCCGGCGCTCATCCAGCGTTTCTGCTCCGGCGGGCAGGCTTCCAGCGGCACGGATGCGTCGGCGCATACTTTGGGCTGCAGCGCCGTCTCGACCATGGTCAGAAAACGCTCATCGGGGTGGGGGTGCTGGCCCTCGTCCCAGTTGAGGCCGACGAGACGAAAATACGCCCCAACCAGCAGGACGAGGACAAGGAGGAGGTCGTAGAGCCAATCGAGTGAGTGGGAGGGTTTGTTGGAGTGCATGGGTGGATGCGTGAGGCGTGTTGCGTGTTTCGTGGTACGTGAGGCGTGAGGTTATGGCGGGGGTTCTGCCGCAGGCACAAAGAAGATCAAAAAGTCGCGGTCTTCTATGTCCGAAGTATAACGGCTCAACGTGCCCTGCGGGTAGAGTTGATGCAAGGTTGCCACCGTCTCTGTATCTTCGGGTTTGACGATGAACAGCTTCGCCCCCGGCACGGTCAGCGTGTCGCCCAGGTCATCACGCCACGTGGCCATATCCCGGTTGGGGATGCCCACCCAGATGGCCGGCAGGCGCGTATCCACCCAGTGCGGGTACGGCACGATCCAGGCGTTATCCGTCGAACCATAGGTCTGGCCGAATTGCTCGATGACCGCGCCCATCTCGGACGAGTTCCACGCCCCGAGACGGAAGGCGCGGTCATATTGTTTGAAAACCAAATCGTAATTTTGGGACATTGACCAGACCAGCAGGATGCCGGTGACAACCCAGGCAAGAGCCGCCCGTGCCCTTCCGGACCCTTCGACAAGCTCAGGGCGACGCCCCAAGCCTGTGACCAGACCATCCAGCGCCAACCCCACGATGAGGAAAACCGGCACCAGCGCCCCCGCGGCGCGGTTGAGGGCCGGGTTCTCCGCCGGGAAGGCCAGGGAAAGGATCGAGGGCAGCAACAAAAGCGGAATGGAGAGGAGCAGGAACAGGTCCAGCCAGTGACGCCGGCGCACGTAGCGGACGAGCAGCAGGATAATTCCAATCACAAACAGCGCGCCGGAAACCACGTCCAGCGCCGGGCGGCCCGTCACCGACACGACCCAGATTTGCCCGTCATCCCAATTGAACATGCGCAGCGCGTTCCACAGGTTGGAGAAAAAGATTTTCCATCCCGAATCCGGCAGCGGCGCTTCGATTGTCCCCAGGCGGGAAAAGGCGCGGTAATTGAAAGCCGCCGGGTTCTCCAGTATGTAGCGCAAGAGCGGCAGGAAAACAAACAGCGATACCAATGCCAGCAGGCTCAACCAGATAACAGCCTGCTTGCGCGCGCCTTTGGATTGGCTGTGCAGCAGGTACAATCCGACCGCGATCACCACGATGAACGGCACGATGCGGAACGGGCTGTAACCGTGAAGCCCCAGTCCGAGGAACAAGCCGGAGAGGATGAAAGCGTTGCGGCTGCGCGTGCGCAGGCCGCGCAGCAGGTAGTAGAGCGTCGGCGCGACGAAGAGCGGGTAAAGCGGAAAGCGCAGCCCGGCGCGTGAAATGATGTTCGGCCAGTAAGCGATTCCGGCAAAGAGCATGGCGAGCAAGCCAACGCGCCGGTTGGCGATTTCCTTGCCTAACAAGTACATGTAGGGCAGGATTCCCAATCCTGCCAGCGCCGTGCCGAGTTTCAGGCTGAAGAACGAGAGGCCGGTGCCGAAGACGCTGGCGATCAGCAGCGTCCAGTACATCTGCAAGCCTTCACGCCCGGTGTTGCGCTCGAAGAAAATGTGCGTCTGGCCCTGCGTGATGTCGTAGACATCCAGGATTTTCTCGGCGTGGTCGCTGAACGGCTCGGCGGGGACTTCGTTCAGGTTATGTAGGCGGAAGAAAAGCACCAGCGCAACCGCGGCCAGCACCAGCAGCCCCCAGCGCGTGATGGTGATCTGCCAGTTTTCTTTGGCCAGGAATGCTTTCGCTCGCGCCCAAATTGATTCGCCTCGCGGCAAGCGCAGCCAGAACGCCCAGATGAAAAAAACCAGCGCCAGCAGCCACAGGGTGAGATTCAGGTCAGTGAACAGGTTGCCGCCGAAGACCAGGAAAGCGGCCAGCGCCAGCGGCAGGCCGATGAGAAGCGGTGTGCGGCGCATGGTGAGGGAGTGATGCGGCGATTTAGGGGGATTCAGCGGGTCATCGGGAAGCAGCGATGCGGCGAGGGGATGCAGAGTCCATTCGCCGCGCAGGTTGGCCCAGAGCAGCAGGCCGAAGGCTGCAAGATAGAGAACGATACCGGTCAGCGCAGTGGTGTGCGGCGGCTCGAAGGCGCGCTGCCCGGCGAGGGCGAGGGCCAGGGCGAGGAGGGAGCGCCAGGGAAAAGAGGATAGGAGGGTAGAGGGTAGGGAGGTAGTAGGAGATAAAGGATGCGAGGCAGGGGATGGCGTTTCAGCGGGAGGCAGTTCGATCTTCCCGCCGCGTTGCCAGAATTTCTGTTTTGATTTGATGTAATCCAAAACGCTCGGTTCTTCCATGTTTCTCCACGTTGTACGTTGGCAAGTTAGCATGTTGGCACGTTATAAGGTTCCAACCTGCAAACTTACCAACATGCTATCTTTTTCGCGCTACCACCACCATACTCTCCCCCCATTTTAACGGCAAAAAGACAAAGCCGGTCATCGCCTGAAAGCCGCCGAGCGAGCCGAAGAACAGCTTCTGGATACTCTTCGGGATGACGGGGATATAGGGCGCGTCCCAGAAGCCATCGGCAAAGACGAGCTGCGGACTGAAGTCCGCATTCCGGATCAATGCCAGCCACTCGGTGGGCGGCTTGAGCGAAATGTGGGTTGGGTCCTGGAAACCGATCCATTTTTCGCCTTTGAGCGGCTTGAGCAAAGAATCGAGATTGGGCGTGGCAAGGATCAACACGCCGCCCGGTGCAATGACACGGCCTAACTCTGCAATCGCCTTTTCGGGGTGCGGGAGATGCTCCACCACATGTTTGATGATGACCACGCCAAACGCTCCATCGTCAAACGGGAGTTCTTCCGCGCTCGATGTGACGTGTGACGTGTGACGTGCGACGCCCTGCGATTGTTTGAGCGCCCAGGGATTTACGTCTGCAGCAACCGTTTCAAAAGTATTTTCCAGTTGCCCGGCCAGATGCCCCAGCCCAGAGCCGATCTCCAGCAGGCGCACGCCGCGTTTCCCATACCGGTGGGCTAATATCGCGTAAAACCGGTTCGACCACCAATACTGGCTGAATTTGGCAAATGAAACGTCTTTATAGGTGTTGCTGGAAAAGTAGGATTCGTCGAAGGGCACAGGGAAAGTATACGGGTAGACAAGGAACAGGTACACAGGTGGAAGAGACAAGTCTACATGTGTACGTGTTTACCTGTCTACTTTTTCCTCGCAACGTAAAAGGTGAATGTGCCGCTCTCATATTCTCTGGCAACACAATAACGGCGGATAAAGCGCTCCGTCAGGGCAAGATTCCAGCGATAAGGAGCGATAATCCATTTACCGGTGAGTTTCTTCGCCACCAGCGACGGCAGACCGAAATAATGTCCCCATTCTAACACGCGCATGGCGGATGGTGAAAAGTAGTGCCACCACTTCTCCAACCGGAAGCCGGCCCGCTCCAGCCGCGCTTCCCAGACCTCGGACCCGTCGGCGTGTTCGACGCGCGAGATGCGCCTGAACCATGCGGTGTAGCCGCGCCCCAGCAGGCGGGCGATGGACAATTCGGAAAAATAACGCTCGTTTGGCACACAAAAGTAAAACGGCGCGCCGGGCTTCAGCACGCGGGCGATTTCTGCCAAAACCTGTTCGACATGGGGAATGTGTTCCAAAACCGAGTTGCTGAACGCGGAGGCAAAATAGCCATTCGGAAATGGCATCCTGCCGCCCTCAGCTTCGACGAGCAAACGGTAAGCATTGTACTGTTTGGCTTCATGGATGGACGCGTGTCCGCGGTCGAGGCCAAGATCAATTTGGTGGTCGAAGGTCAGGGAAGCAAAATGGCCATCGCCGCAGCCCACGTCGAGGGTTGGGGCGGGCAGGTCGAGGGTCTGGTAAAATTCCGCCTCCACGGCGCGGATCAGGGCGCGGAAGTAGGGCAAGTCGCGGAGGTGGGGGAAAAGAAAGTCCCTGTCAGGCATGGTATAATGATAGCAGTTTTTCAAAAAGTGATAGCAGGAGTAACGCTATGTTGGTACGAACAATGGTTCAACTGACGGAAGAACAACTGAAAGCGCTGAAAGAACTGGCAAAAGCGAGGAAGACCTCCGTCGCCAAATTGGTGCGCGAGAGCGTGGCGCAGTACGTGGTCACCACGGTTAAAGACGCTGAACGCGAAGAAAAACGCCGCCGGATGCTGGAGTTTCTGGAATACATTCAAAACCATCCAGAAGAATTTCACGACATCGAAGGAAAAACTGACGTTTCAGTCAACCACGATAAATACCTGGCGGAGATTTACGGGACATGGTAAAAATCTTCGTAGATACTTCGGCGCTTTTTGCGCTTGTCAACACTGCTGAAGAGAATCATATCAGTGCCTGGGATATTTGGAATGATCTTATTCGACGCGGCGATGAACTGATTACAAATAACTATGTGATTGTCGAAAGCATTGCACTGACTCAAAACCGGCTTGGTATGCCGGTCGTACAGAAATTACAGACAAATACCATATCGCTCATTCAAGTTGTTTGGATTGACGAAGAACAGCACGTTGCCGCGCTGCAAAACGTTCTTGCAACCAACCACTGCAATCTAAGTCTCGTAGATTGCTCCGCTTTCGAAACCATGCGCCGCCTCGGCTTGGACACCGTCTTCACCTTCGACCCGCACTTCGCCGAACAGGGTTTCACCGTCATCCCGTAGTGCGAAATTAATTTCGCACTACATCAACTTCTCATATTTCTGCGCCACACTGTCGGGGTCATAGAGACGGGTCAAAAGTGCGAAATTAATTTCGCACTACATCAACTTCTCAAACAACTTCTCATATTCCTGCGCCACGCTGTCGGGGTCATAGAGGCGCATCAATTCCGCCGTATCGCAGCGGTATTTGTGTTTCGCTGCAAAGATCTCCAGCAACGCCTCAGCCAGCGCGGATGGGTCGCCAATCGGCACCACCTTGCCCATTCCGTGCATCTGCACCGGACGCCGCACACCCGGCAGCGCCGAGGCCACGCACGGGACGTTGTTCATCATCGCTTCGATCTGCACCAGCCCAAAAGCCTCGGTCGAATTCAACGATGGGATGACCAGCACATCCATGTTGGGATAAAAAGCGGCGAGTTGGAGTTGGCTGAGATTGCCGAGGAATTTCCAATAGCCCCCCTCTTCATACTCTTTGATGCGCGGCATCAGCCGGTCGGCGTAAGCCTGCTCGCCGAGCACGTTCTGATACTGACCGGCAAACAGCACCTGCGCCTTTGGGTATTTCTCCATCACGGCAGGCAGGGCGTCGAGCAGCACTTCAACACCTTTTTCGGCGGCGAAGCGCGTCACCATCCCGATGACAGGATTCCGCCCGGCGACGTGATGTTCACGCGCAAATGCCTCCACTGAGCCAGGCGCGGGCGGCGGCAGTTCCACCGGCGGCAGGATCGGAGTCAACTTGTGGCGGTAACGCGAGAGGTACGAAGAATTGTCGGCGTAATCCTGGGTGTACGTGACGATGTGATCCGCCAAAATCCCAGCCATGTTGTTCTGGAATTTGACGACCAGGTTGACAAAGCGATTGAAGAGGCCGGGAGGCATGAGCAGGTCGCAGTGATAAGTTAACACGGCGGGTTTTCCGAACAAACGGGCGCGGAAAGCCACGCCGGGCGCGTCGAATTGCGGCAGGTGCAGTTGCACCACATCGTGCTCCCAGACGAGTTGGGTGGCGGCCAAACCGAAGGTCGGGGCGAGCACGCCCTTACTGACGCGCAGCGCGACCGGCACGCGGATGACGCGCACGCCATCCATCATCTCTTCGCGCGGCAGGAATTTGTCGTATTGCGTGGTCATGACCGTCACCTGGTGGCCGCGCCGGGCAAAGGCGCGCGCCAGCCGTTCGGCGTAGATGGTCAGACCGGAGGTGTGGGGGCGGTAGTAGGTGAGGACGGTAAGAATACGCATAAATACAGTGTTCAGGGATCAGTTTTCACCTGTGCCTGCGGCACGGTGCAGGCAGTAATCAGTGAGGGGGTTAGGGGGCGTGGTTGTTGGCGACCGCGCAATAAAGATCATTGTTGGCACACTCGACGCATTCCAGTTGCAGGGTGGCATGGGTGATGCCGTACTTGCGCGCCAGTAATTCGTTGACCGCAGCCTGGATTTTTGCCCCCGCGCTGACGGTCACATCGCCGGTGACCAGGTGCGCCGAGAGCGTCCGCAGGCTGCGGGTGATGCTCCAGACGTGCAAGTCATGGACGCCGCGCACGCCCGCCACCGACTGTATTTCGCCCAACATGGTCTGCATGTCAATATCAGCCGGCGTGCCTTCCATCAGGATGCTGACCGACTCACGGATGATACCCCAGGCATTCCAGAGGATAAGCAGGCCGATGAAGACGCTGACCAGCGGGTCAATCCAATTCAGACCGGTGAAACGGATGAGGATCCCGGCGGCGACCGCCCCGACGGTCGAGAGTACATCGCCCATCAGGTGCAGGTAGGCGGATTTGAGATTCAGGTCGTTCTCCGCACCGCGCCGGACGAGCAGGGCTGTCACCAGATTGACAACCACCGCCGCCAGGCCGACGCCGATCAGAATATCCGCCTGCACTTCGGGCGGCGTGACGATGCGCTTATAGGCCTCATGGAAAATGCCCAAGGCGATGAGCGCCAGCGTGGTCGAGTTGAACAGCGCGACGAGGATGCCGGCGCGGTGGTAGCCATAGGTGCGGCCGGAATGCGCCGGTCGCAGCGCAAGTCGGATGGCGTGCCATGCGAGCGCCAGCGCCAGTACGTCGGTGAAGTTGTGCGCCGCGTCGGTCAGCAGGGCCAGCGAGTTGGCGAAAATCCCGGCGATGATTTCGACGCCGACAAACGCCAGCGTGATGCCCAGCGAGAGCGCCAGCCGGCGGGAGGTGGAACGGGTGAGGTTGGTGAGGTGTTTGTGGGACATAGGTCAGGACTGCCAGATTATAACCCACCGTTTCCGAATGAATACATCCTATCCAAAACATCCCGTGGATACCTTATTGGATGTTAGCGATGGATGAGATAGGTATTACGTTGACTTTCTCCGCGATGGGATAGGCGAGGCTGCCAGGGTAGACGACGAACAGTTGGTCGAGATCCAAATCCTCGAGGGCGGCGCGCATGGAGGGGGTCAGGCGCGGCGCGTCGACGCGTTTACATTCCACGCCGATGCGGCGTCCGTTTTTGAGCAGAAGCAGATCCAGTTCCGCGCCGCTGTGAGTCGCCCAGTAATAGACTTCGTCGGGGGCGGCGGCCTTGATCGTTTCCTCGATGGCATATCCCTCCCAGGACGCGCCGCTTTTAGGATGGGTATGCAAGTCCAATTCGGAGCGGATGCCGAGAAGGTAGTGCAGGAGTCCCGGATCGCGGAAATAGATCTTTGGGGCTTTAACCTGCCGCTTTTTGAGATTCGCAAACCAGGGCTGGAGTACGCGCACCATGAAGACGCCTTCCAGAATGTCCAGGTATTGACGCGCCGTCGGTTCGCTGATCCCCAGCGCGCGGGCAAGCTCGGAGGCTTTCCAGACCTGCCCGTGGTAATGAGCCAGCATTGTCCAGAACCGCAACAGGGTCGCGGCGGGGACGCGGACGCCCCATTGAGGCAGGTCGCGCTCCAGAAAAGTCTGGATGAAGTTTTTGCGCCAGGCAAGACTATCGGCATCGGAACTTGCGAGGAAAGAAAGAGGAAAGCCGCCGCGCAGCCAATGCTGGGACAGGGAATCCACGCCCACTTCCGCCAGGCTGAATCCGTTGATGGAGATCGTCTCGGTCCGCCCGGCAAGCGATTCGGAGGAGGCGCGGATCAAGTCTGGTGAGGCGCTCCCCAAAATGAGGAAGCGCGCCGGAAGTGGGTCGCGGTCGCAGAGCACGCGCAGGATGGGAAAGAGGTTCGTCATGCGCTGGATTTCGTCAATGACGACCAGTCCGCGCAAGTCGCGCAGGGCGGTCATGGGTTCCTGCAAACGCGAAAGGCTGGTCAGGTCTTCGAGGTCGAAATAATTGAGCGAATCGGCAGGGACGAACTGACGCGCCAGCGTGGTCTTCCCCGATTGGCGCGGCCCAACCAGCGCAACGACGCGACTGCGTCCCAGGGCGGTTTGAATGGCAGTTTGGAGGGTATCTCGTTTTATCATGCCGGCAGTATACCACGAAAAAGGAAAGCGTTGATTTAGAATTTCATGGTAACGTTCAGGGTTAAGCAAAATACCACGGCAAAACCTGTTCTATAACGAAAATTCGGAGTTCAACTCCGAATTTTTACAGTACTTTATTGGAACAAATCCCTGTTCCCTCTCACCCACTCGAACAGCCTCCCCACCCCCTCCTCCACGCCTACCTTCGGCTTCCAGCCCAATTCTCGCTTCGCCTTGCGGATGTCGGAAATGTACACGCGCTGGTCGCCGGGACGCCAGTCGCCGCGGGCGACCGGGATGGGCTTACCCAATAGTTTTTCGAGCAGGGGGCCAAATTCCGTCCAAATCGAAATGACATTCTGCGGCCCGCCCCCGATATTGAAAACCCGGCCTTTGACCGTCTCGATCTTCGCGATGGCGGCGTCGTAAGCATCCAGCAAATCATCAATATGGAGCACATCGCGCACCTGTTTGCCGTCGCCGTAAATGGTGATCTGTCGTCCCGTCACCGCGGCGATGACCATCCAGGCCAGCCAGCCCTGATCTTCCATTCCCCACTGTCTTTGACCATAGATGCATGACTGACGGAAGACGACAGACGGAAGACCGTAGATACGATGGTAGTCGCGCGCATACTGGTCGCCCGTCCCTTTCGAACAGCCGTAGGGCGAGTGGAAATCCAGCGGCTGGGTTTCCGGGCAGCCCAGCGGCAGGTCAGTGTAGCGCCAGTGGGTCGGCTCCTCGGCCAGCGACACGTCCTCCATCCCGCCATAGACCTTGTTCGTCGAAGCATAGATCACAATCGGCTTACGCTCCGAAAGCCGCGCCGCCTCCAGCGCGTTGAACGTGCCGAGGGCGTTGGCCTCGAAATCCTCTCTTGGATGTGTGACGGATGTCGTCACCGCGACCTGTCCCGCCAAATGGAGGATGACATCCGCCTCGCGGCTGGATTCCGTTATCAGCGTCGCGTCGCGCACGTCCCCGACGATGAGCCTGAACGCCGTTTCCCCGAAGGTTTCCCTCAACCAGGCGACGTTGCGCGGCGCGCCGGCGCGCGAGAGATTATCGTAGATGGTCACTTTTTCGCCGCGCGCCAGCAGGCGATGAACGTAATTCGAGCCAATAAAGCCGGCTCCACCGGTGATGAAATAGTTTCTCGACATGGTTTACCAAATCACTGAATACTGATCACTGATCACTGATTACTCTCTCTGCCTGCCTCTTCCGCAACTGACGGTAAATGCCCATCAGGGTCTCGCCCTCGGTCGAAAGGGCGTAAACCCCCAAGACGCCGGTGACCAGATAGTTGAACAGGTGTGCAATCAAAGCGACCGCCAAAGCGGTGGACTGATCGCCGCTCACCAGCGTCAGCGCGCCGCCCAGCGCGCCTTCGTACGTCCCAACCGCACCGGGCAGGGACGGGATGGCGCCGCCGAAGGCCGCCGCGCTCAGTCCAAAAAGTGCCCAAACCAGTTTGGGGGTCGGGAAGAAAGCGGCCAGCGTTAAGTAAAACTGGAGGATGGCGATCACCCAATTCAGGGTCATCCAGAACAAGAAACGCACGAAAAGCCAGCCATCGGTCAGGACTGCCAGACCGGAAAAGAAAGAGGCCAGGAAATTACCGCCCAGGCGTCGCAAGATCGGCCAGCGCGCGCTGAGACGCTCGAACTGGCCCACCGTCCACGCGCGGTAACGGGCGAGGAAGAAAAGGAGGACCAGCCCCAGAATGACCAGTCCGCCGACAACAAAGGCGACTTTCTCCGCCCCCGCCGCGCCGACCACGAACGGCACTGCGCTGAGTAAAATAGCCGCCGAAAAAGCCAGGTCGAGCACGCGTTCGATGACGATGGTCGGCAGGATTTCCATGAAGCGCAGGTTGGCCTTGCGTCCCAGCAGGAACGCCCGTCCGACTTCCCCCAGGCGGAAGGGAAAAAAGTTATTCAGCAGATAACCTTCGCAGAGCGTGAAAAAGACCTGTTTGTATGAGGCCTTGTTCTGCAATAGCGTACGCCAGACAACACCGCGCACCGCCAGCCAGACGAGCGAGGTCGCGACGACAGCCAGCAACAAGCGATAATCCGCCGAGCGAATCGCCTCCGCCAGACGGTGCAGGTCAACGAAGTATAAAATGGCGGCAATGGCAGCCAGGCTGATGACGACGCCCGGCAGCCAGCCGCGGGCAGATTTCCAAAATTCAGACATAAAAACCTTTCAACACGAAGGACACAAAGTAACACAAAGGAAAGAAACACAAAGAAAACCTTTGTGAATCTTTTCCTTCGTGACCCTTCGTGTCCTTCGTGTTAAGAATCACTCCTCTTCCAATTTCAAAACAGCCATGAAGGCTTCCTGCGGGATTTCGACATTGCCGATCATCTTCAGGCGTTTCTTGCCCTTCTTCTGCTTTTCGAGCAGTTTCTTCTTACGGGTGATGTCGCCGCCGTAACACTTGGCGAGAACGTCCTTGCGCGTCGCCCTGACGTTGGCGCGTGAGATCACGCGTCCGCCGCCGACCGCCTGGATGGCAACATCGAACAACTGGCGCGGGATTAGTTCTTTGAGTTTGGTGATGAAGCGCTGGCCTTTATGATAGGCATCCTTTTTGTGGACGATGGCTGCCAGCGCGTCCACCGGCTCGCCATTGACCAGGATTTCGAGTTTCTCCAGCTCGTCGGCGCGGTACTCGGCGAACTGGTAATCCAGCGAGGCGTAGCCGCGCGTGCGGGATTTCAATTCATCGAAGAAGTTCACAATGATTTCGGAAAGGGGAATTTCATAGTTGAGTTGCACGCGGTGCGGTGCGGGATATTCCTGGCTTTTGAACGCGCCGCGCCGTTTCGTGACCAAATCCATAATTGGGCCGTAGTAATCGGTCGGGGTGATGATTTCGATGTTCATCCACGGCTCGCGGACCTCTTCGATATCCGCCTCGTCGGGCAGTTCGGCAGGCGAGTCAATGAGAATAGTCGTCCCATCCCGCAGCAGGACTTCGTATTCGACCGTCGGCGCGGTGAAGACCATATCCAGGTCATACTCACGCTCGAGGCGTTCCTGGATGATCTCCATGTGGAACAGGCCGAGGAAACCGGCGCGGAAGCCGAAGCCGAGCGCCTGCGAGGTTTCCGGCTCGAAGACCAGCGAGGCGTCGTTGAGTTGCAGTTTATCCAGCGCCTCGCGCAGGTCGGAATAATCCTCGGCTTCGGCGGGGTAGATACCGGCGAAGACCATCGGCTTGGGATGCAGGTAGCCTGGCAGCGGCGCGGCGGCAGGATTAGCGGCACGCGTGATGGTATCGCCGACGCGGCAATCGTGGACACTCTTGAATCCGGTGGCTATGTAGCCGACCTCGCCCGCAGTCAATCCCGTGACCGGCTTGAGGTTGGGGACGAAGATACCGATTTCGACCGGTTTCACGTCCAGGGAGGTGGACATCATGCGGATGGTGTCGGCGGCGGCAAGCGCGCCTTCCACGACGCGCACGTAGGCAATCACGCCTTTGTATGAGTCGTAATGCGAGTCAAAGATAAGCGCCCGCAGCGGGGCAGACGCGTCGCCTTTGGGCGGCGGCACTGCGCGGACGATGGCCTCCAGCACGGCCTCAACGTTTTTCCCCTCCTTGGCCGAGATGCGGATGATGCTCTCCGGCGGCACACCCAGCAAGCTGCCCACGTCCTCGGCCACTTCATTTGGCTGGGCAGATGAAAGGTCAATCTTGTTGATGACGGGAATGATTTCGAGGTCAGCGTTGATGGCTTGATATAAATTCGCGAGCGTCTGGGCTTCGATGCCCTGGGTGGCATCCACAACCAGCAGCGCGCCCTCGCAGGCGTTGAGGGCGCGGGAGACTTCGTAACCGAAGTCCACGTGGCCGGGGGTGTCAATCAGGTTGAGCTCGTAGGTGTTACCGTCCTGCGCGGTGTAAGCCATGCGCACGGCGGAGGCTTTGATGGTGACGCCCTTCTCGCGCTCCAGATCCATCGAATCGAGGATTTGCTCGGTGGTGTCGCGGTCCGACACCGTGCCGGTCAGATGCAGCAGCCGGTCGGCGAGGGTGGACTTGCCGTGGTCAATGTGGGCGATGATGCAGAAGTTGCGGATGGGGGAGGTCATATTATGCAAATGCAGGCTCGTAATGCAATACAAGCAACTGCACTGCCTTGAGCGCAAGCGATGCAAACGTGCGCCCTTCGTTGTCGCTGAATTCAACCTCGTATACTCCAGGAGCAAGGTTTTCAACAACTGTTCCAACCTGCCCGCGCCAGAGTTCGCGTTCAGGTATATCTTCCGTCAGGGCAACAAGATCAAGGAGTTTAATTTGATTATCATTCATGGCTGCCTCACAAAACATAACAACTGGTCAGGCGTGGGAAATCTTCACCGCTACGGATAATCCAACTGCTGCGAATGCTCGCATGTTTATCAAAATGTTCCATCGGAAAATCCAGCACATATCGTTGACCGTACTCATCGCTTTCGGCTAGTTTTGCCTCATAGGTGCTAGCCGCAGACAGGAGCGCCTCGCGCAAAATTTCAGCCTCATCCGCAGCGATGCCCAATGCCGTCTCAAAAACACGCGCTTTGTGCCTGCCGCGCGGATGGGATATGCTCAAGCAGTAATCCCGCAGTTTCTCAATCTCCACAACGGCACTATCAGCATTTGGCAGGCGCATATGCTAAGATTATATCATTTGGGTGTGTTTCATTTCAGTTGAAACCGTCCCGAAGGTTGGCAAAAAACGATCAAATTTTCTCAGCAAAACCTTCGGGACGTTCTTACTTCAACTCATTTGAAACACACCCATATCAGTTGCAAACGAGAACTCCGGTGTTTTGAGAATGGCTCAATTGCAAGCAATTCCCCCGTCTTTTTGCCGGAGAGTCCCATCCACGCCAAAAACTCGAGGTTCCCCTTCGGCCCCAGCGCGCCCGCTTTCATTTTGCAAGGATATCGAGAAACTTCGCCGGCTTGATGATCGCTATTCCTCGAAACGGACTCAAACTCAACAGGTCGCCGTCGCCGCTGACGATGTAGTCGGCGTGGCCGTCTAACGCCAGCGAGAGATAGACGTTGTCTTTGGGATCGCGGCAAACATTGACCCGGGTTTTAATCTCGATTCTCTTGCCTCTCATGAGGATGAGAGACCGGAAAGCATGAATGTCTTGTTCTTGGACTCGATATTTCTCTATCAAATGGGGGCGAGAAATTACGTTGATAAACTCTGCAAGCGGCTCTCGTGAATACAGCACGGTGAAACGCCCCTCGCGCATAAGGTCACGGATACGACCTGTCCTGCCCTCCGGGCAGATAAGGCAACTGATCAAAACGTTCGCGTCAATAACAACGCGCATCAGCCAGCCGTCTTCCTGGCATCACGGACTTCACGAATGGCCGCTTTGATATCTGCTTCGACCTCTTCGTCAGTGTACTGAGAATTGTATTCGCGCATCCGTTCCACCGCTGCATCAAAGCGTGCTAATACTTCTTCTTCGTTAAATCTCTGTGAGCGAAGATATTCGTCATAAGGGACAATCACCGCCTCCGGGCGGCTGCCGCGCGTCAAAATGTAAGGGGTGCGGTTTTTGACGACATCGTCGAAAACACTACGGAATCGCCGCTGCAGTTCTGTTACACCGATAATTTGGTTCATCTCTTTCTCCTTGTTTTACTATATATTTTACTACATATCGAAAAACACATCAACAAGGATTTTTACGTCTACACTACTCTCACTCATTCCCAACCACGCCAAAAACTCGACATTCCCCTTCGGCCCCAAGAGCGGACTGCGCATCAGCCCGCGCACGCCGAAGCCCTCGCGCTGGGCGAAGGCCAGCACGTCCGTCAGCACCTGGCGGTGGATTTCCGGGTTACGAATAACCCCATCGCCCTTCGAGACATCCTTGCGCCCGGCTTCGAATTGGGGCTTGATCAGGGCGATGATTTCACCCTCACCCCCAGCCCCTTCGCGCAGCACCCCTGTGGGGCTCCCTTTGGGAGAGGGGGGCAGCCAGCCTTTGATAACCGGCAGCAATATCTTCAGCGAAATGAAAGAAGCATCAATGGTTACTAATTCCACCGCCTCCGGCAGTTTCTCCACATACCGGGCGTTGGTCTCTTCCATCACCACTACACGCGGGTCGTTGCGTAATTTCCAGTGCAGGATTCCTTTTCCAACGTCAATGGCATAGACCTTCGCCGCGCCGCGCTGGAGCAGGCAGTCGGTGAAGCCGCCGGTCGAGGCGCCCACATCCGCGCAGAGGCGGCCGGTCACATCCACAGGAAAGGCTTCGAGCGCGGCGTCCAGCTTCTCGCCGCCGCGCGAGACGAAACGCGGACCTTTGTCCACGCATACATTCGTGTCATTCGTGACATTCGATGCTGGCTTATTGGCCACCTGCCCATCCACGCGCACCTGTCCCGCCATGATCAAAGCCTGGGCTTTGGCGCGGCTTTCGGCCAGTCCGCGTTCCACCAGCAAGACATCCAAACGAATCTTAGTCATACCCCAATTCTATTACGTTTTGCGCTTTACGTTTTACTCACACAGGGTAAAATAAACCCATGCTCAAAGCCCTGCTCCAAACCATGCGCCCGCGCCAGTGGACGAAGAACGTTTTCATCTTCGGCGCGCTCGTTTTCGACCAGCAGTTATTTCGTCCCGGCGCGGCGCTGGAGACGGCTGCCGGTTTTACCCTCTTTTGCCTGATTTCCAGCGCGGTCTATATTTTCAATGATCTAGCCGACCTGGAAGCCGACCGCCAGCATCCGCAGAAAAAACAGCGCCCCTTGCCATCCGGGGAATTAACCACCCGCGCGGCCTGGGCTGCCGGCAGTCTCCTTCTGCTCATCACGCTCCCAATTTCCTATCTGCTCGCGCCCGCCTTCGCCGCCGTCGTCCTGGCCTACTTCCTGATGATGCTCGCATATTCCAAATGGCTCAAGCATATCCCCATCCTGGACGTGCTGATCATTGCCGCGGGCTTCGTCCTGCGCGTCCACGCCGGTGTGACGCTCATCACTGTCGAACGTTTCTCGCCGTGGATGTACGTTGTCATGACCCTGCTGGCGCTTTACCTCGGTTTCGGTAAACGCCGCGCCGAACTGGCCCTGCTGGACTCGGGCGCCAACGCCCAGCGGAAAGCACTCGACGGCTACACCATTGCGCTGCTCGACCAGTTCATCACCATCGTCTCCGGCACGACCATCGTAGCCTATTCGCTCTACACTTTCTTCCGCCCCGAAGCGCCCGGCGACCACACGCTGATGCTGACCATCCCGTTCGTGGTTTATGCCATCTTCCGCTACCTTTACCTCATCCAGGTCAAACACGCCGGCGGCGCGCCGGAAGACATCCTGCTCTCCGACCGCCCGATGCAAATCGCGATCATGTTGTGGGGACTGACCGTGCTGGCCGTGTTCTATTTATCGTAAGGCGGATGGTTCGACTTCGCTCACCACATGTTGCCAATCCGCCCCACCCTATGACAACATCTTCTGCTCCCGGCAAGATCATCCTCTTTGGCGAACACGCCGTCGTCTACGGATTTCCCGCGCTGGCCGTGCCAATCACGCAGGTACAAGCCATTGTGACAGTGACGGAACGCGACGGCACGCCCGGCGAAATCTTTATCGAAGCCCCAGACATTTCTCTATTCTCTAATCTCGAATCTCTCCCCTCCGACCATCCGCTGGCTGCCGTTATTCAGAGCGTTCTCTCGGCCCTGGGCATTTCTTCCCCTCCCCCGCTGACGGTTCATGTCACCTCCACCATCCCCGTTGCCTCCGGACTCGGCTCTGGCGCGGCGGTCTCCATTGCCATCCTCCGCGCGTTATCGGCTTTCTTCGGCCAGCCGCTGCCAGATGAACGTGTTTCCGCCCTGGCCTACGAAGTCGAAAAACTGCATCACGGCACCCCCTCAGGCATAGATAACACGGTCATCACCTACGCCAAACCGGTCTATTTCATCAAGAACCAGCCGATCGAGATATTTCAAGTTGCAAAGCCATTCACCCTCCTCATCGGCGACACTGGCATAGCCAGTCCGACCAGGGCCGTGGTTGGAGATGTCCGCAAACTGTGGGAAGCCGAGCCTGTCCGTTTCGAGACAATATTCGATTCTGTCGCGGGAATCGCTCGAAAAGCCAGAAAAGCAATCGAAAGCGGTGAAACACATTTGCTTGGCGCGTTGATGAATGAGAATCACGCCCTGCTCCAGGAAATGACCGTTTCCTCCCCCGAACTGGAGCGCCTCGTCGAGGCGGCCCGCGCCGCGGGTGCGGACGGCGCCAAACTCTCCGGCGGTGGGCGCGGCGGGAACATGATCGCGCTGGTCAGGCCGGCAAACGCAAAAAAAATATCCGCCGCGCTGCTCAAATCTGGCGCACGGCAGACGATTATCACAACGATTACAGGTTTGAACGTTTGAACGTTGGAAGGTTATGCTCCTGCCACCGGATTACTCAACTTTCCCAATCCCTCGATTTCCACCTCCACCACATCCCCCGGCTTGAGCGGCCCGACCCCGGCCGGCGTGCCTGTAAATATCAAATCGCCTGGTTCGAGTGTCATTACCGACGTAATGAAGGCGATGAGGGTATTGACATTGAAAACCATATCCCGCGTGGAGGCCATTTGGCGCGGCTGGCCGCTGACCTTGCAGGTGACGAGCGCGTCCGAGGCGTCGAACTGGGTGTCAATCCACGGGCCGAAAGGACAAAAAGTGTCGAAGCCTTTGGCGCGCGTCCACTGGCCATCGGTCTGCTGCAGGTCGCGGGCTGTGACGTCATTTCCGACGGTATAGCCGAAAATATAATCCTGCACACCTTCGGCGGTGACATTGCGCCCGCGCCTGCCGATGACAACCACCAGTTCGGCCTCATGCTCGATTTGCTGGGATTGCGGCGGCAAAAGGATGGTATCGCCCGGATTGATAATCGCCGAGGGCGGCTTCATGAATATCAATGGCATCTTGGGCACTTCGGCGCCATGTTCCTGGGCGTGCGCGACGTAATTGCGTCCGACGCACAGGATTTTGGATGGCTGGGCGGGCGCGAGCAGTCTTACCGCGGCCAGCGGCGTCTCGGCTTCGAGGCGGCGGTATTCGCCGTAGATATCGCCTTCGATCGCGCCAATTTTGTCTTCCAGAATCCAGCCGTATTTCGGAGTCTCGTTTTTCATCTGATAGCGAACGATTTTCATGGTCATGACCTTTCGTTGTAAATTGAACATTTCTCAGTACAAGTGTAACCTGCAACCTTCAACTTTTCAACCTTGAAGAGTATAATTCGATTGCCGGGCGCATAGCTCAGTTGGTTAGAGCGCCTCGCTTACACCGAGGAGGTCAGGGGTTCGAGTCCCTTTGCGCCCACAGAATAGTTCAGATCAGGAGTCTCCATGCCCCTTCCAACCAAGATCGTCGTCATCGGCGCGGGCAGCGCCTCCTTCGGCGAGAACACCCTCTCTGCCCTGATGCGCAGCCAGAAACTGCGCGGCAGCCAGCTTGCCCTGGTTGACCGCAACGCCGCATCGCTCGATATCGTCGGGCGGCTGGCGCAGCGCCTGAACCGCGAGTGGGACGCACAAATGATCATCACAACCCACAGCCATCATCGCGAAGCCCTCGAAGGCGCCGCGTTCGTCGTCTCGGCTATCGAGGTCGGGGCGCGCGAAGGACTATGGCGCAAAGATTTCGAAATCCCGCTCAAGTACGGCGTGCGCCAGCCATACGCCGAGAACGGCGGGCCGGGCGGCTTCGCCCACGCGGCGCGCAACATCGGCCCGGTTATGGAAATTGTGCGCGACATGGAGCAAGCCTGCCCGCAGGCCTGGTTCATCAACTTCACCAACCCGATGATCCGCATCTGTGATGCGGTCAACCGCCACAGCCGGATCAAGGCTGTCGGCCTGTGCCACCAGATTTTCGCTGGTTACGTGATGGTCGGCGTGGCGTTGGCGAAAGACCTGGGCATCGCTGTCCCCGCCGAACTGACCGGCATGGAGGCCGCTGTCAGTCAATTCGCCGCGCAAGACCAGGTGCGGCAGCAAATTGTCCCGCGCGTGGACATCCGCGCCGCCGGGCTGAACCATTTTTCGTGGCTGCTCTCCATCCGCGACCGGCAGACCGGCGAGGACCTCTATCCGCTCTTCCGGCAGCGCTTCTTCGAGCTGGAGCCCAAGTTCGAGCCGCTCACCCGCCGCGTCTTCGAGACTTTTGACCTCTTCCCCATCCCCGGCGATACGCATCTCTGCGAGTATCTGCCCTGGCTCTCCGACCCGCTCACCAGGCCGTGGGAAAAGTACGATATAAAACTTTACGATTGGGATATGATGGCAGCGGTGCGCGAGTACGAACTCGACCGGCTGAACAAGATGGCAGATGGCGAGATGACCATCGAAGGCCTGCTCGAGACCGATTCCGAGGGCGCGCTGGAGATGATCGAGAACATCGCCGCGGCTGGCAACCACTACCATTTGGCGGCGAATTTGCCCAATGTGGGACAAATTGCCAATTTGCCCCACGGCTGCACGGTGGAAACGCCGGTGATGGTGGACGGCGAGGGTATCCACCCCATCCACGTCGGCGCTTTGCCGGAGGCAGTGGCAGAACTATGCCGCCGCGAAATCAGCGTGACGCAATTATGCGTGGACGCGGCAGTCGCAGGCGACCGCCAGAAGGCGCTGCAATGCCTGCTGCTCGACCCGGTGATCACAGACATCGAAGTGGCGAAGCAAATCCTGGATGATTACCTGACCAGTTACCGTGAATATCTGCCGCAGTTTTGGAAATAATAACCCATGCAGCCAAACCCCCTTCTCAAAAAACTCGGCTATTCCAACGAAGATAAACTCGTCATCATCCACGTGGACGATGTGGGCATGTGCCAGGCCTCGATCCAGGCATACGCCGACCTGTGGGATTTTGGGACGATCTCCTCCGGTGCAGTCATGGTACCCTGCCCCTGGTTCCCGGCTGCGGCAGAACTCTGCCGCACGCGCCCGGAGACAGATATGGGCGTACACCTGACCTTGACCAGCGAGTGGCAGTTCTATCGCTGGGGGCCTGTCTCGACACGCGGCGCGGACTCCGGCCTGATGGATGCAGAAGGCTATTTTCCGCGCGCGGCTGCCGAAGTCCAGGAAAGCGCCGACCCCGACCGGGCTGCGTTCGAGCTTGAAGCCCAGGTTCGGCGCGCCCTGGATTTCGGGATTGACATCTCACATATTGATACCCATATGGCTGCGATCGCGCATCCGAAGTTCATCCCGGCCTATATCCAACTGACGCACAAATTCCGTCTCCCGCCCTTGATTCCTCGCCTGGATGCGGCCGGCTTCGAAAAGTTGGGTTTCGACCGCGAAACCGCTGCGTTTCTCGTCAGCATGATCGGTCAACTGGAGGAACAAGGTTTACCGCTCGTGGACAACGCGACCGGCCTGCCCCTCGACCAACCCGACGGGCAGCTTGCACTTGCAAAAAAGATGCTGGCAGAACTGTCCAGCGGCCTGACGCATTTCATCCTCCATCCCTCGATTGACACGCCTGAGCTGCGCGCCATCACACCGGATTGGCCGAGCCGCGTGGCGAATTACCAGACTTTCATGAGCCAGGAGATCAAGGACTTCCTGAAGAACGCTGGTATCCATGTCATTGGTTACAAGAGTTTGCGCGCTGCGATGAGAAATTGAGGCTCTGCCAGGTGTAGTGCGAAATTAATTTCGCCTTACCGCTGTAGGGCGAAATTAATTTCGCCTTACAGCTCTATCTCACCACCTTCGCCCTGACCACAAACCTCTTCACCCCCCCAAAGCGAACTTTATAATCCTCATCGCCGCGCATGAAATCAAACTCAGAGCGCTTGTTTTCGTTGGCCCATTGCAGCAAATGTCCCAATAGCACCCAGCCGGGGGAGAGATCGAGATACTTGTAGTCAATCCCTGAGTTGTAGACCCAGATGCGGTTGTTGTAATCGAAGTTCAAGTAACCGGCGGTTTTCTCGCCGTTTACGGTCAGGAAGGCCAGTTGCAGCCAGCCGGCGCGGAAGGCGGCGTGTACGCCGGCGCGCATCTGTGCGCGCATGGCCCCGGTCAGGAAGGCGGCTTTGGCCGGGTCATTGGCCATCAGCGCCAGGAAGCCGTCAATCTCGTCATCCAGGCTGGATTCGTCCTCGACGATGTACCAGCGCACCGGCAGGCCATTATCGTAGATGCGGCGCATCTTGCGGCGGATCTCGTGGCGTTGTTTCTTGTCAATGCCGCCCAGGTAAACCTCAAAATCGCCGGGCAGGGGGACAGACAGCGTCGGGCGGAAATTCTCCTGCGTGAAGCTCCAGCCGCGCTGCGCGGCTTCGGCTTTCAGCCGGGGCAACGTGGGAGAGGTTTCGGGGAGGTTATACCAGTCGAGGGCGCGCCAGGACGGGGGTCCGGCGCGAACGAGAAAATCCAGCAGGCCGTTTATGAATCCGGGTAGATCCGCAGGGCGGGCAATCAGGTCGAGGTAATCTGAAATTTCGCGGCTGCCCAAGAGCATGAGGGCCGGCTGGCCGTCGCGATCATCGGTCAGGAAGAGCGGCGCGAGGCCGCTCAGCCGTCCGTTCTCTGAAGCGGCGACGACCGCCAGTTCGCCGTGCGGCCACTCGCCGCCGCCCAGCGTTTGCCACCAGGCGCGCAGGTATTCGTGGCGTAGGAAGGGGACGTTGGTGACGCTTTCGGCCAGTAAATCATTCCACCCGGCGGCTAAAGCCTCGAAGGCAGAGGGGGTTTGGATGAGGGTATAGTTCATAATGGGGGTTGTTTTGAATGTCCATTTTACCGTATAATGGATACGTGGCTACTGAATTCGACCTGAATCTGCTTTCCTTCTATCGCATCCAAGGACAGGAATTGCCAGGCCTGCCGGGACTTCTGGCCGTCAGCCCGCCGCGCCGCGCGGCGCGCGGGCGACAGGATGACCATTTAGTCATTTACCTGAACCTCTCAGGCAACATGCCATTCTCCTCCGGCGAGTACAGCCAGATCACCTCCCAGATGGCGGAGCGTTTTTACCAGAATCCTGGTTCGCTGACCTCCGCGTTGCGCGCCACCGCTGAAACACTCAACCAGGTCTTGTTAGATCGTAACATGCGCAGCACCGGTCACGGCGAATACATCCTCGCCCGCCTGGTGCTGGGGGTGCTGCGGGGGTCACAGTTCATCTTCGTCCAGAGCGGGCCGACGCACGTCTTCCACCTGAGCGGCGAGAAAACAGGACATATTCATGATGCGCAAATATCCGGCCGTGGTCTTGGTTTCGGCCAGACCACGCCGCTTTATTTTTCCCAGGTGGAGCTGAGCGCTGGCGAGCTGCTCATCCTTAGCGCGGCGTTGCCTCCCGGTTGGGAGGACAGCCTGCAAAAAGAGCGCGGCGCGGCCTCGCCCGAGTCCCTGCGCCGTAAACTTGCCACCCTGACCCGCGAAGACTTGAACGCAGTCTTGATCCAGGTTCAGGCCGGGAGCGGGAAGATGAACATGCTGACATCCTTCAAGCCCGCCGCGGAGATGGCGTTGCAGAGCGCAGACCAGGCATCCCCAACGAAACCCTTGCCGGAGCTAGAGCCGGCCCCCGCGCCCGCCGGTAGGCCTGCGGCGGAGACACCTCCGGCCTCGCCGCCGCAGGCGACTCCATCCATCCCGCCGCGCTCGGAGGTGATCCGCGCCAGCCGTTTTGTGCGGCCGATCGGGAGCACCCGGCCCCAGTCCGCGCCGGTGGATGGGGAGGCCGCGCCTCCCCCGTCACAGGCAGGTATCCGCTCAAGGCGTTTCTTCGCCCCGCGCGAGGTCGCGAACATCCCCGAAATTTCCCGCCCGGCTGACAACGAATGCTCCGCTTCCCATCGCCGCAAGATCATCTTCCGCGGTTTGGCACGCGCACTGCAATCCGGCCGCGGCTTCAGCCAATCCATTTCGAATGGCATTCGCAAGTTCCTGCCGCGTCTGCTCCCCGACCAGCCGGATGGCGAGTCGCCGGGCATATCCAGCTCTAGCATGGCCTTTATTGCCATTGCCGTGCCGCTGCTGATTGTGACCATTGCCAGTATGGTCTATATGCGCTCTGGACGGGCAATCCAATATGATGAGCATTACACGATGGCGGTCTCGGCTGCGGTCGGGGCGATTAGCCAGGACGACAAGTCTGTCGAATATGCTGCCTGGGAGAGGACAATCTCCTACCTCGACCAGGCTGAGTACTACCAGGTGACCCAGAAATCGCAGGCCTTGCGCCAGATAGCCCAGACCGAGTTGGACAACCTGGACGCGATCACCCGCCTTGAATTCCGCCCGGCGATCGTCGGGGGGTTGGACAAAACCATCCGGATCACTGACATGGCGGCCACCGAGGCGGATCTGTACCTGCTCGACGGGCCGCGCGGGGAGGTCTTGCGCGCCTTCCGCACCAACCAGGTGACAACGAATGCTCCGCGCTACGAAATAGATCCCAGCTTCAAGTGCGCGCCTGGCACTTATGGAGACCAATCTGTCGGTCCACTGGTTGACCTGCTGGCGTTGTCGAATAGTAATCTTTATAATAACGCTACCCTGCTGGCGGTGGATGCCAAAGGGATGCTGCTCTACTGCGCCAAGGGCCTCGAACCGCGCGCCGTCCCACTACCGGCGCCGGAATTGGGCTGGAAGAGCCTATCGGCATTCACGCTGGATGCGGAGAGCAATACTCTCTACTTGCTCGACCCGGCCGGCGGCGCGGTCTGGAGCTATTTCTGGGTCAAGAATAAATTCGAAGCCCCGAGCATGTTCTTCGGTGAGCAGGTGCCGCAAGGCATGAATAGCGCCATTGACCTGGCGGCCAGGGGCAGCGACCTGTACCTGCTCTTCGAGGATGGACACGTAACCGCCTGCATTGGCGGCCTGCGCTGCGTGGATCCGACCCCGTTCGAGGATATCCGCCCCGCGTATTTATCCGGCGCGAAGGTCAGCGACGCGGTCTTCACCCAGATGTTCTTCAGCGGCCCTTCCGATCCCTCACTCTACATGCTTGCATCGAAGACCCAAGCCGTTTATCGCTTTAGTGCGCGTCCCGATACGCTCAATTTACAGGGCCAATTCCAGCCGAAAGTTGACCAGCTCAAGGAGCAATTCACCTCACCCGTCACCGCCATGGCAGTCAGTCCGAATCACTATATTTTCTTGAGTATGGATAACCAGGTCTATTACGCAACGGATGTGCCGTAACGCGGAATTCATTCCGCAACCGAAGGGCGATATCGCGAAGCATATCGCCCTACAAAATCCTACCGTACCGCGGAATTCATTCCGCAACCGAAGGGCGATATGAATATCGCCCTACAAAATCTTACCGTAACGCGGAATTCATTCCGCAACCGAAGGGCGATATGCATATCGCGCTACAAAATCTTACCGTACCGCGGAATTCATTCCGCAACCAAAGGGCGATATGAATATCGCCCTACAAAATCTT
>JASEHI010000069.1 GCA_030018695.1 Anaerolineales bacterium | reverse complement strand
CAAAACATAACCCAACCACAAAATCCAGCAGAATCAGGAAAATTTGATCGTTTTTTGCCAACCTTCGGGACGGTTTCAACTGCTGGTTGTTGCAGCTATTCTCAATATGGATATTGTCACTGCGATGAACGAAGCAGTCTCCCTGAACAAGGGGGGATTGCTTCGGGAAAACCACCCTCGCAACGACAGCGCTAAATCGGCTATAATTTGACTGATGAAATTCCACCGTCTCACTATATCCTTTCTGTTAATTTTCCTCGCAGCCTGCGGTCCGTCTGGCGCGCAGACCACCGGGCCGACCAGCGCGGCTGCCTACATCGAGAACAAAGGCTCGGACACCATCGTCAACCTGGCGCTGGCCTGGGCCGAACGATACCAGCAGGAACATCGCGCGGTTCGTATTTCGGTGACCGGCGGCGGGTCCGGGACGGGTATCGCCGCGCTGCTCAACGGGACAGTGGACATCGCCAACGCCTCGCGGCAGATCAAATCTGAAGAAATGGGACAGGCGCAATCCAAAGGGATCAACCCGGTCGAGCATGTCATCGCCCGCGACGCCATTGCCGTGATCGTCCATCCCGATAATCCGGTCAGCGAATTGACGCTCCAGCAAATCTCAGCTATTTACAGCGGTAAATTCAACAATTGGCAGGAGGTCGGCGGCGAAGACCGGCCGATCGTGCGCCTCTCGCGCGAGACCAATTCCGGCACGCACGTCTATTTCCTGGAGACGGTGTTGCGTCTGGGTGAAAAGAACGACAAAACGCTCTTCTCGACCGACACGCTGCTGCTGCCATCTTCGGAGGGCATCATCAACGAGGTAAGAGGCAACCCGAATGCTATCGGTTACGACGGGTTGGGATACGTCCCGCATGACCTGAAGATGATTGCCATCGCCCGCCGGCCGGGTGACCCTTATGTCTTGCCGTCCATCGCCACCGTCAACGACAACACTTATCCCATCGCCCGCGATCTGTACATGTACACGGCCGGCCAGCCAGCCGGCGCGGCCGCGGCTTACCTGGATTGGATCATGCACTCCGCTGAAGCCCAGGCCATCGTGGCGGAGCTGGGCTTTGTGCCGATAAAATAACCCTCACCCCCGTCCCCTCTCCCGATTTCGGGAGAGGGGTGCAGGGGTGAGAGCAGGAAAACTATGGACAAGTCCCTCAACTGGCGCGAAACCATCATCACCGCGGTCATCAAGGCCTCGGGCTATTCGGCCATCCTCTTTGTCGGCCTCATCTTCTTTTTCCTCTTACGTGAGGGCCTGCCGGCCCTTAGCCAAGTCACGCTCGCCAACCTGTTCAGCCAACGCTGGTATCCCATCGAGGCTTATTACGGTATCCTGCCGCTCATCACCGGCTCGCTCATCGTGACCCTCGGCGCGATGCTGATCGCCATCCCCTTTGGCATTGGGACAGCGGTCTTTATCGCTGAGATCGCCCCGCGCTGGGCGCGCGACATTCTCAAACCTTTTGTGGAATTGCTGGGCGGACTGCCCTCGGTGGTGCTTGGTTTCCTGGGGATTCTCGTCCTCTCGCCGTTTCTGCGCGTCTTTCTGGACCTGCCGACGGGTCTGACCGCCCTGGCCGGGTCGCTGCTCCTGGGCGGAATCGCGATCCCGACCATCGTCTCGATCGCCGAGGATGCGTTGGATTCTGTCCCCAGGTCTTACCGCGAGGGCGCGCTGGCTATCGGCGCGACGCGCTGGCAGACCATCTGGCGGGTGACCCTGCCGGCTGCCCGTTCCGGGGTGCTGACGGCGATCATGCTCGGCGTCGGGCGTGCCATCGGCGAGACGATGGCCGTGATGATGGTCACCGGCAACGCGCCGGTGCTGGCGACGCGCTGGAATTCGCTCTTTATGCCGGCGCGCACGATGACGGCCACCATCGCCGCCGAGATGGGCGAGGTCGCCAGCGGGAGTACACACTACCATGTGCTGTTCTTCATTGGCCTGGTGCTGTTCCTGATTTCGCTGGTCGTCAATGTGACGGCTTCTTCGGTCGTCTTCCGCCAGAAGAAGCGCGCGGAGAGGGTGTTGTCGTGAATCGCATCCTCACCCAGCGCCTCGGCTTTTCCCTGCTGACGCTGGTTGCCCTGTTTACCGTCCTCCCGATCCTGGTGGTATTCGCTTACATCATCGCCAAGGGCGCGCCGGCCATTTCGTGGGAATTTCTCTCCGGCTTCCCGCGCGAAGGGATGCGCGCCGGGGGCATCCTGCCGGCCATCGTCGGGACGTTTTATCTCACGCTCGGCACAGCGATTTTCTCCGTCCCGCTCGGCATCGCCGCGGCGATCTACCTGGCCGAATATGCGCGCGAAAACTGGCTGACGCGGCTGATCCGCATTGCCATCATCAACCTGGCTGGCATCCCTTCGGTTGTGTATGGCCTGTTTGGGTTGGGGCTGTTCGTCTTCTTCCTGAAATTCGGCACCAGTCTCCTCTCCGCCTCGCTGACCCTTTCGATCATGACCCTGCCGGTCATCATCAGCGCCTCGGAGGAGGCCCTGAGGGCTGTGCCGCAGGCTTTCCGCACGGTCAGCATCTCGCTGGGCGGCACGCGCTGGCAGACCATCCGCCGCATCGTCCTGCCGCAGGCCTTGCCCGGCATCCTGACCGGCGTCATCCTCGGCCTGGAACGCGCCGCGGGGGAGACCGCGCCCATCCTTTTCACCGGCGCGGCTTTCTTCCTGCCGCGCCTGCCGCACTCGCCTTTCGATGCGACCATGGCACTGCCATACCATTTGTTTGTGATTTCAACGCAGGTGCCGGAAATGCCATTCCAGATTCAATACGGCACCGCGCTTGTTTTGATAGTTTTTGTATTAGGTATGAATTTGATTGCAACGTTCATCCGTTCACGGGCACGAGCCAAGAGGCAATGGTAGTACGGTTACGTTTTACGCATTGCTTTTTACGTAAATCGTAAAGCGTAAAACGTGAAACGTAAGGAGTGTTCTTATGACCATCTTGAATAAAATTGCCTGCCTACAAGGTCGCCGCGACGAAGTTCCCAACCAGGAACTTGCCAGAGAGTTGGCCAAATCAGGTAACCGCGTTGGGATTCAGGAAATTGCCGAGAATCTTTGGAATAAAGATACAAACGTTTCGTTTGATTGCATCAAAGTCCTGTACGAGGTTGGCTATATCAATCCAGAGTTGATTGCAGATTGTGTCGGCGATTTCCTGAAGTTGATGAAGAGCAGGCATAACCGCCTCGTCTGGGGCGCAATGCTGGCCTTGTCCACGATTGCGGCGCTAAAACCTGATGAGATTTATCAGCACTACGACGAAATCCAGAAAGTGATGGACAAAGGCTCGGTCATCACGGTGGATAACGGCGTGAAGATCCTGGCGCTGGTTGCCGCGCACGATGAAGCCTATGGAAGAGAGATTTTCCCGTATCTTTTGAATCACCTGCGAACCTGCCGCCCGAAGGATGTGCCGCAGCATTCCGAGAAGACCGTTGTGGCAGTCAATGCTGGAAACAAAAGCGAGTTTATTGCCATGCTGGAAAAACGCATGGAAGATTTGCAGGGCGCGCAGGTGACGCGGGTCAAGAAAGTCATTCGGGAAGCAGAAAAACGATAGGGTATTACGTTTTACGTAAAGCGTGAAACGTAAAACGTAAAGCGCATGAACAAGATAATCATCGAACACCTTAGTTTGCAATACGCCGACGGCACGGAATCGCTGCGTGACGTGAGCATGTCCATCGTCGCCAATGCCATCACGGTCTTGTTCGGCCCGGCCGGCGGCGGCAAGTCCACGCTGCTGCGCTGTCTGAACCGCTTGAACGATCTGACCGAGGTCCGCGTGGCCTCTGGCAAAATTCTGCTCGACGGTGAAAATATCCTCGACCCGCAGACGGATGTCATCGCCCTGCGCCGCCGCGTCGGGATGGTCTTCGCCCGTCCGGTCGTCCTGCCGCTGACCATCCGCGGCAACCTGACTTATGGCCTCGAACTGGCTGGTGAGAAGCGTAAGTCGCGGCTGGATGAAGCCGTGGAGCACAGCCTCAAACTGGCCGCGCTGTGGGAGGAGGTCCGGGACCGGCTCGACGACCCGGCCATTGCCCTCTCCGGCGGTCAGCAGCAGCGACTGTGCCTGGCGCGTTCGCTGGCCCAGCAGCCGGAAGTCATTTTGCTGGATGAACCCACCTCGGGCCTCGACCCGATTTCGACCGGCAAAGTGGAGGCTGCGTTGCAGGAATTGAAGAAGGAGTACACGATTGTCCTCGTTCCACATTCCGTCCAGCAGGCCGCCCGAACATCCGATTATGCAGCTTTCTTTTTGCAAGGCGAACTGGTCGAATATGGCGAGGGCAAGGAAATCTTTACCAACCCGAAGAACAAGCGGACCGAGGATTACGTTGAGGGAAGGTTTGGGTAAACTGGAGTCCGAAGTCTTCGCGAAGCACCCCCGCGGGGCCAGAATTCGCAATCCTTCAATGATGAGAAACGAGGTGTCTCATGCTCAGAAAAACCTTTGAAAGTGACATCCAGCAACTCAAAGATGAACTCCTTCTGCTGGGCAGCATGGTCGAACAGCAGACCCTGGATGCAGTCGAGGCGTTAAAGAAGCGTGACCTGGAGGCGGCGAGGCGAATTTATGCTGCCGATGCCAAGATCAACGAAAAACGCTTCGCTATCGAAAACCAGGTCATGATCTTGATCGCCACGCAGCAGCCGATGGCCCACGATCTGCGCCTGCTGGCGTCCATCTTCGAGGTGAGCGCTGAATTGGAGCGCATGGGGGATTATGCCAAGGGTATTGCTAAGGTCAACATCCGCATGGGCGATGAGCCGCTGCTCAAGCCGCTGATTGACATTCCCCGCATGGCTAAAATCGCTTCCAGCATGCTCCACCGGGCGTTGACGGCCTTCGTCAACGAGGATGCCGAGGCCGCAAGAGCGATCCCAGAGGAAGATGACGAGGTTGATGGTCTGTATAACCAGGTTTATCGCGAGTTGATGACCTACGTCATGTCTGACCCGCGTACCATTGATCGCGCCAACTACCTGCTTTGGGCAGCGCACAACCTGGAGCGGATGGCCGACCGCGTGACGAACATCTGCGAACGCACTATTTTCATCGTCACTGGCGAAATGACCGAAATTGATGTCAGCGATGACGAAATGAAGGCGGAATAAAACCTTGAGACTGCGTTTTTCGCGACGGGCGATCCTGACCAATTTACCGATTCCCAACCTGACGATTTCTACAACAGCCTGTCTCCCACCTGGACCGCGTCCTGCCGGTAGTGGCAGCCGCGGCTCTGGCGGTTGTGACGCGCCGCCTGCGCTACAATCAGCGCCGCCTCGACCGCGTTGCGCAGGCCGATCAGCCCGTCGCTCAGTTTGGTTTTCCGGTAGAACATTTCGGTCTCGTTCTGCATGTGGCGCAATTCGCGGATGGCGCGCGAGAGCCGCTCGCCGCTGCGGACAAGTCCAACGTAATGCCACATGATGTTTTGGATCGTCTGCATGTCGCCCTGAATGAGCGCCGGGTCGGAGTCGGCTGTCAGGCCGCTCTCATCCCAGGGCGGCACGTCGTCGCGGCCGGGACCTCCGGCGTGCGCTGAACGGGCGCTCAACGTCTTTTCGATGCAGCCTCCGGCGCGCGTTCCCCAGACCAGCCCCTCCAGCAGTGAAGTGGATGCCAGCCGGTTGGCGCCGTGCAATCCGGTACAACTGACCTCGCCCACCGCGTAGAGATTGCCAATGCTGCTGCGTCCACATTCATCCACCGCCACCCCGCCGCAGGCATAATGCGCCGCCGGGATGACCGGGATCATGTCCTGGGTGATGTCAATGCCCACCTTCTGACAGGTTGCATAGATGTTCGGGAAGCGTTCCCGGATCCTTTCAGCAGGTTGGTGTGAAGCGATATCCAGGAGCACGTGGGAGTAGCCGTGCGTCTCCATTTGATGGTGGATGGCACGCGAGACCACATCGCGCGGTGCCAGGTCTTTCCATTCGGGGGAATAGCCGGCCATGAAGGCGCGTCCATCGGGCGTGAGCAGCACGCCGCCCTCGCCGCGCACCGCCTCACTGATCAAAAAACCTTCTGCGCCGGGAACGGCCAGGGCGGTGGGATGAAATTGGATGTATTCGGCGTTGATGATGCGCGCCCCGGCCCGCGAGGCCATCGCCAGACCGTCGCCGCGCGCCCCGGGTGGGTTCGTAGTGTAGCGGAAGATGCGCCCCAACCCACCGGTGGCGAGTATCGTCACTGCTGAGAGATAGCGATGGACAGCGCGCCCTATGCGCTCGAAAACGTACGCGCCATGACAGACGACCGGTCGGTATGCTGCCAGCGGGTCACGCGAGTGGTGCGGAAAAGTAATCAGGTCAACCGCGGTGAGATTGGTTTCAAGGGTGACATTCGGGCAGCGGCGCAGGGCAGCCATCAGCCCTGCGATGATTGCCTTACCCGTCCCGTCACCGACGTGGGCGATGCGCCGCCGCGAGTGGGCGGCCTCTTGCCCCCAGGCGATTTGCCCATCCGGCGCGCGGTCAAAAATCACGCCGGCCGTTTCAATCAGAATCTCCTCTAAAAGCCGCGGGCCTTCCTCAGCCAGAATGCGCGCCGCTTCGGGCAGGCTGACCTGCGCCCCAGCGGCAAGAATGTCCGCGACAAGGTTGTCCGGCTCATCCTCCGGCCCGCGCCCGACGATCCCGCCCTGGGCATAGCGCGTGTTCGATTCACACGGGTCGGGTTCACGGGTGATGAGCGCAATCTGCCGCTGCGGGTTTTTCGCCAGCCGCAATGCAGCCGCTGCCCCCGCGATGCCGCTGCCGATGATGAGTACGTCTGTTTGTTTCATGGGAATTCACCCAATCGCGATCATCCGTTCCACGGCTTGATAGGCGCGTTGACGGATATCTTCTGGCACCTCGATGACGTAACGGTTGAGCTTAAGGGCGTTGAGGGTATCCTCGAGCGTGATCTCGTTCATGTGCGGGCAGCGCACACTGCACAGCCGCAGCATGTCTTTATCCGGGTTGGCGGCAGCGATGTTATCGCCCATGGCGCATTCGGTCAACACCAGATAATGCGGCGCTTTGGTCTGTTCGACGTATTTGATCATCGCGTTGGTGCTGCCCGAGAAATCCGAGGCCGCCACCACCTCCGGGCTGCACTCCGGGTGGGACAGGATGACCACGTCCGGGAATTGGGCGCGCACGGCTTCGATATCATTCACCGTAAACTTTTCGTGGACCTCGCACCTGCCGCGCCAGCCGATCATTACCTGCCCCCTCCCCTGCCCTCCTACCCCCCTTTCATCCCCCCATTTCTGAACTTCGAAATGAGGGGACAGAGGGGGGCGAATGGGGGAGGGCAGGGTGGGGGCGAGAGCCGGAAAGATAATGCGCCTGCCGGTCTCGCGCGCCACGTTCGCGGCCAGATATTCATCCGGTAGAAAAATCACCGTGTCGCTTTTCAGCGATTCGACCACCGCTTTGGCGTTGCTGGAAGTGCAGCAAATATCGCTCTCGGCTTTTACGTCGGCATAGGTATTGACATAGGTCACCACCGGCACGCCGGGGAACTCGCGCTTGAGGGCGCGCACGTCCTCGGCGGTGATGCTGGCCGCCAGCGAGCAGCCCGCTTTTTCAGATGGCAGGAGTACGGTTTTCGTCGGGTTCAGGATTTTGGCCGTTTCAGCCATGAACTTCACGCCGCAAAAAACAATAATATCTTTCTCTGTCTGCGCGGCTTTGCGGCTAAGATCGAGCGAATCGCCGACGAAATCAGGGATGGAATAGTACAGCGCCGGCTCCATGTAATTGTGACCGAGAATGACAGCGTTCTTTTCACGCTTGAGTTCGATGATTTCCGCGGCCAGCTCGGCTTTGTAACGCAGTTCCACGTCCGGCACGATTTTTTCGAGCCGGGCTTTCATTTTGAGATACATTTCTTGTGCTTTCATAGCGATACCTTTGTAAAATACATCTGATGTGGATTTGTGTGGCGTGCTGTTTTTAACGCGAATGTCGCGAATTTCCGAATTGCGCGAATAAGACCGTTCTTAAAACATCTTTAAATTCGCGTCATTCGCCCACATCGTACCCGGAGGGTATTCGTGGTATTCGCGTTGAGGCATTGGGCGTAAAATCCAAACTGACATCGAATACCCTGGCTGAGTGCGTCAGCGCGCCAATCGAGATGAAATCCACGCCGGTTTCGGCAATCTTGCGGACGTTCTCCAGCGAGACGTTGCCGGAAGCCTCCAGTTTGGCGCGTCCACTCGTCATCCTGACTGCCTCTGCCATCATCTCCGGCGGCATGTTATCCAGCAGGATGCGTTCGACGCGCAATTCCAGCGCCGCGCGGACGTCTTCTAGCGTGCGCGCCTCCACCTCCACCTCCAGCCTGGTCGCCGCGGCCCGGGCGCGATGCACCGCCTCGGCCAGCGAACCGGCGAAGTCAATGTGATTATCCTTGATGAGGATCATATCATACAGGCCGGTACGGTGATTTTGGCCGCCACCGCGTTTCACGGCCAGTTTGTCAATCAGGCGCAAGCCGGGCGCGGTCTTGCGCGTGTCGAGGATGACTGCTTTCGTCCCGGCGACCGCCTCCACGTACTGGCGCGTCAATGTGGCAATACCCGACATGCGCCCGAGGAAATTCAGCGCGGTGCGTTCAGCGGTCAGCAGGGCGCGCGCCGGGCCGGAGATGACTGCCAATAGCTGGCGGTTTTCCACCCGCGCGCCCTCGGCGATGCGGGGGGTAAATTCGACGCGCCGGTCGAGCAGCAAAAAAGTCGCACCGGCCACGTCCAGCCCGGCGATGACACCGGTCTGTTTGGCGATGATCTGCCCGCGCATAGCCGCCTCGGGCGGCACGATGCTGTCCGTCGTCACGTCGCCGCTGCCGATATCTTCTTTCAGAGCTTGCTGGATGGCGGCAAGAATTTCGGGCGGTACCGGGTAGGTGCTGCGCAAAGAATTCCCTGCCGAGTAGGTGCTACGCAGCGCGTTAAACATTTCTTTTCCTCGGCCGGAAAATGTCACCTCTCGACCAGTCCCCGGTTGAGCCGGCGTTCGTGCTCCCAGGCGGCGTAGTCGGCTGGAGGGTGGACGATTTCAGCCTCCGGCTTGTGCTCCAGCCGGGCGATGTCATTCGGGCAGCCGGAGACGCACAGTCCGCAGCCTATGCAGCGCTCTCGATCCACCACCGATACGCCATCATTTTCGGAAATCGCATCAACCTGGCAACGGTCAACGCAAGTCCCGCAGCCGGCGCAGATTTCAGGATCAATGACCGCGTAGTAGTTGGCAAACGCGACCGAGTCCTGGATGCCCCACTCGGTGATGCCGCGCAGAATGGCGCAGCAGCAGCCGCAGCAATTGCAGACGTAGCCCAAGCCTTCCATCACGTTGCTGACCGTATGCACCAGGCCGACCTCCTCGCTCTTATCCAGCAGAGCCAGCGCTTCGGCCTGGGAAATATCACCTGGCTTGGGAGCGCGTTCCAAATGGGAGAAGGTGAGGCACATGTTCAACGGAAAATCACACTCGCGGCCGAGGTGATCCTGTTGGGCGCGGCAGATGCAATCCCGGACGTTATAGCTCTTGGCTGAGAGGAGAACGGCGCGTACATCGTCATAAGGGAGGATCCATTCGGGCTTGGCCGTACCCTGGGCCGGCGCCACCCGGTGCAAGGCTGGTTGAGGTTTCATGATCCCCGCTGCGCCGCCGCTCGTCATATAGGTTTCAACGAGATGGGCAAGCTCGTGATCCATGAGTTCCAATTGCGCCTCATAGATCCCGACGACGAAGGGCGCCAGGCGGAAGCGCGGCTTCCCATCCTGCTTATCGAACCAAACCAGGCCGCGCCGCACCAATTGGAAGAGCGCTTTACTGGCGTCTTCGGCCGGCAACCCGATCCGTTTGGTGATCTCATCAATGGGTTCCAGGCTGCCGCCCAGTTGTCCGGCCAACGCGGCATCTTCGGGTGAGCAAATCTTTTTGAGGATCTGTATCTCGACCCGCGAGGCTGTCTTGGGAAAGCCATTCGGAAGCCTATCCAGGGCCTCTGCGAGCTGCTCGTAAACATCCATCATCATCCATTCTCCTGATCATTTGACCTTATCGGTAATAAGGTCAGATTCTCTTTTGCATCGAATTTTAACGCAGCACCTACTCGGCACGAATTTCCCGAAGAAATTTCGTCCAATTCGTGTTATTCGATGCAGAAAAAGTTTTTACCGTTAAAGTCTATTATTCGATATAGGTATATTCCAGAACGATCTTTCCCTCCCGCAGGAGGATGGACTCATACGCGGTCAGCGCACCGGCTTTCCAGGCCAGGTAGCGCACGTCACCACTGACTTCCACGCCGAGCAACTCAAAAATCGCGCCAGCCGGCAAACCGTAGAAAAAGGCCGAGTAACCGGAGCGAATGATCGGCGCACCGTTCAGGACCTTATCCCCGCGCACGTGAACGGCATCTTCAGCGTACAAAGCGGATACTTTCCCGGCCTGGCGGCACTGGAGAGCGGTCAAATAACGGGTAACGAAAGTATCCGGCTGGTTGGGCATGGATGAGAGATGCGATTTTATCGCTTCTGCCCGGCTGTCAGGTGTGACCAGTTGACCGCCGCCCGCGGGTGGGAAGAAGTACTCCACCCCCGCCTCAGCGCCGGCCGCAGGGGGGTGGAAGTACTCCATTCCCGCCTCAGCGCCGGCCGCGGGCTGGCTCGATGTCGCTGTGGGCAGAGGCGTCGCTGGCGGGAGGGGTTGTGCCGCCGCCGGTATCGGCTCCAGAATGGGGGCGCTTGTCTGCGGCTGGGCAGGCCAGGCAAAATTGGCGATCAAATCCCAGAGCGGGGACAAATCACTGCGGCAGGTATCCCACGAATAAAAATTTAGTCCTTCAACGTCCAGCTCTTTGGCTGTATTGATAAAATCGGCGAGATCCTCGAGTGTGGGCGCCCAGCCGCCCGGCCGGCCATAAGCCGCGCCGGTAGGGATACACGGTCGGGCATTGGGCAAAGCCTTGTACTGACGGAGACATTCCCGCAATTGCGAACCGGCATTGTGGGCGGCTTCCCAATAGACTTGCGGCATGACGGCATCACATTTTTCCAAAAAGGCTGCCCAGGGTAATTCGGGGTGAAAATTTGGGAAACGATAAGAACTCAGCGCAATCGGAACATCCCAATCCGCGCGCAAAGCGGTCATGAAGGCACGCGCGGCTTGCGCCTTATCCGCTTGCTCATACGCCGCTCCGGCAGACAGGACATAACCATCCAGAGCAAGCTCCTGCACGCGAATGATTGCAAGCGCAGCTTCACCCGTTGGGTCATCCCCATAAACCGCGTGCCAGCCCCAAACGGCGATTCCGGCGGCGTGCAGAGCCTGGATAAGCGGCAGGCTGAGGTCTTGACCGGTTTCATCCAACCCAAACGGTTGCGTCCCGTCAGCAATTTTGACCAGCACGTGGCTCAAGCCGGCATCCAGAGCCGCGCGGGTAATCTCCAAAGGATCCCCTGCCTCGCATGCGGGGAGGAGATGGGTATAGAAGCCTTTGCCTTGCAAAGTCATGACAGCCTCCTGGATGGGCAACTTTTATGCCTGCCGAAGGCCTGTTCGGCAGGCAGGGTGGGAATGATACCCGCCCCTACAATCCCGCATTACCCTGTAAACCCAATTCCGGCGCGATACGGCGCATGGCAAGGATAACGTTAGCGACATGCTCCCATAAATCAATGCCAAACTCGCGGGCAGCTTTTTCTATCTCCTCGCGGTTGGCGCCCGCCGCGAAAGCGCGATCCTTCCACTTCTTTTTGACGGACGACACTTCCAGATCCATCAAGGATCGCGAAGGTCGCACCAAAGCCACAGCCGTGATCAGGCCGGTAATCTCGTCGCAGGCGTAGAGGGCTTTCTCCATGCGCGACAGGCGCGGGACGCCGGTGTGATCGGCGTGGCTGAGCACGGCGCGGAGGATCTCATCCGGCACGCCGCGCTCCCGCAATATCGGCGCGCCGGCCTGCGGATGACTTTCCAGCGAGGGATGGATTTCCCAATCAAAATCGTGGAGCAGGCCAGTTACGCGCCATTTCTCCACATCCTCCTCGGCAAATTTCTCAGCGTAGAATTGCATGGCTGCTTCGACAGCCAGCATGTGACAGACGAGGTTCTCGTTTTTGATATATTCACGAACGATGGCAAGGGCTTCATCGCGGGTCATGTCACCTCCTGTAAACATCCCTGCGATGCTTCACACGGATGATTTCGATGATGAGTCGATCTTCGTAAATTTCGTACATGATACGATAATCCCCAACACGAACGCGATATGTACGTTCAAAACCGGCCAGTTTTTTCACTCCTGGCGGATAGGGGTTTTCCGCCAGCCTTTTAATCGCCGCGATTGCTCTGGGAAGGACTTGTCGCGGCAGCTTTTCGAGTTCTTTTAGCGCCGAAAACTTGAGCTCAATCTGGTAAGAGGCCATTTTTCTTCAGCTTGGCAACGGCTTCTTCAAAGGGAATGGTTGGCTCATCGCGTCTTTCGAGTAGCACGGCCAAGTCTTCAAGGTCTTCGAGCAGATCCTCGAATTCTTCGATGGGCAGGATCACGGCGACCTTCTTGCCGGTATCATTGGTTACATATTGCGCCTGAAGTTCTTTGATGTTCAACATCGGACACTCCTGATTCCCATTATACATCATGGAAACATCGGCTCCATCTCGCCAAGCACCGGGATCGGATGCGCGACGTGCACGTCCCACAGCGCGGCGGCGGTGGCAACCAATTCGCGCATATTCCAGTATAGCACGGAAACGCGGCGATAGATTTGCCGGTCGGCATCCACGCCGATGGATGGCAGGCCGAGCATATTGCAGGTGTATAAGGCGCGCGGCAGGTGGAACTTTTGCGTGACCAGGATAGCCTCGTTTAGGCCAAAAATTGCCTTTGCCCGATAACAGGTATCATAGGTGCGCCGCCCGGCGTAATCCAACACAATCGCATCCTCGGGGACGCCGAGCGAGAGGGCATATGCACGCATCGCTCCTGGCTCATTATAGTCAATAAAGCGATTATCCCCACTCATCAGGATTTTTTTCACCTTGCCGCTGAAATATAAGTCGGCCGCCGCGGCGACGCGGTCACGCAGGATGGGGGCAACCGAGCCATCCCGCAACAACCCGGCGCCGAAGACGATGGCGGCGCGCCGGGCCGGCACATCGGCAGCCGTGTAGCTGCGGGCGCGGGCATACAGGCCGGTCACCAGGCGCGGCAGCAGCAGCGCCAGCATACTTATCAGGGTAAAGCTAAAAAGCAGTTTCAGCATCCTCTTCCCAGTGCGGTTCAACACAGCGTAGATTTTACCATGTGGGGTCAGGAACATGACACACCGATTTCCCTGCGGGCAGTTTCAAGCCTTGAAACTGGCAAGTATT
>JASEHI010000068.1 GCA_030018695.1 Anaerolineales bacterium | reverse complement strand
AATTATGCCACATTTGGTGGGCAGTAGCTTTTATTCATTCTGTAAGGTAATCAGACTTCTTGTTATGTTATGCAGAATCTAAGATTTATTGACTCTTACGCAGAAGATATCATCAGCCATCTAGCCCAGGACGAGGCAGGAAAGCGGCAATATTATCGTCCCGTTTATTCTTTGCACAAATGGTGGGCGCGCCGTCCTGGCGCTTTATTTCGCGCCATTATTCTCCTGGCTGCAAATTCCAAGAATAAGTTGTTTCAAACTGAGGACGGCGGTACAATCTCGACAACGAGTGACTACTTCGAAAGGCACAATTTAGAAGATGTGGTGATTCTCGATCCATTCATGGGTGGAGGCACAACGCTGGCAGAAGCCAATCGGCTGGGGGCAAAAGTTATTGGATGCGATCTTAATCCCGTATCCTATTGGATCGTCAAAGAGACTCTTAAACCGATTGACCTCGATAGGCTCGACATGTATTTCCATGAACTCGAAAGTGACGCGGGTAAAAAAATCAAAGCACTCTACCATACTCGTTGTATCAATTGTGGTTCGCAGTGTGATAGTCTCTATGACTTCTGGGTACGTTATGTAAAATGCTCTCACTGCGGTGAAAATGCCTATTTGTTTAAACGCACACTATTAAACGAGGGCTTGAGTCGGAATAAGCCCCCATCTCCAGGCAACCCGGCGACAGCATTTTGCCCTCATTGTTTCGCCCTAAATGACTGGCATGGTAGCGGCCATTGTACTTGTCGTTCTTGTAATCATCACTTTAATCCGCAGATAGGCACATACGACCAGGGTTACTATACCTGTCTACACTGTGGTCAGAGTCATATTCAATTATTACAAACTCTTAGGTCAGGGCAAAAACTGCGCGAGACATTGATAACAATAGAATATTACTGTGACTGTTGTGGAGACAGAATATACAAATCCCCAGATGCCAAAGATCTAGCCAACCTTGACCAGATTGAGAGATCATTCGAGGAGCGTAAAAATAGTTTGCTTTTTCCACGTCAAAGGATTCTCGAAGGTGCATCATCAGTCCGATGGCGACTACACAACTATCAGTACTATTATGAAGTATTTAACGCTCGACAATTAGTTGCATTTAATTACTTACTAGAGAGTATTCAAGCAATTCCAGAGGAAGAATATCGAAATGCGCTCATCACAGTGTTTTCTAATTCGCTTGAATACAACAACATGATGACGCCTTACAATTACCCTCATCGAAAGTTGCATCATCTTTTCACTTACCATGCACTACCCCTAACCACAACCCCAGTCGAGAATGTAGTTTGGGGTGCAGGAAGAGAGGGCGCAGGTACATTCGCCAATTGCTATCAACGCTATGTTCATGCGAAAAAATATTGTCAATCCCCTTTTGACAAATTTAAAGATTCTAAGGGTGTAGTTCAGACCATGCCAGCTAAAGGGGAAGAAATTTCGGCTCGATTTGTGCAATCCTTTGATGAACTTAATAGAACGCCACGCAGCGCTTTTCTATTGTGTCAAGATTCTTCACAATTACCTGCTGTTCCTGATCAAACCGCTGATTTCGTGATCACCGATCCTCCGTATTTTGATAACGTTCATTATTCGGAACTATCGAATTTCTTTTACGTCTGGTTAAATCAACTTGTTGACCATCCATACTTCGTGGCGCAGAATGTCCCCACCCAGCAAGAAGCCATTGTCAACGGTGGTATGGATAAAGGGGAAGAAGATTATCAATATTTGCTTACAGCCGTTTTTCGCGAGAGCTGTAGAATCTTGAAAGATGGGGGCAAGTTAATCTTCACGTTCCACCATACTAAGTGGAGAGCTTGGTGGACTGTATTATCAGCAATCATTAATAGTGGCTTTCGCGTGGTTGATTCTTTCCCCGTGTTGAGTGAATATAAAGTCAATCCTCATATACGGAACAAACAGTCACTGGATATGGATTTGGTTTTGATCTGTGAGAAAAGAATTGTCCATCAGGAACCACTATCAACGTCGCCAACAGAAATCTTGCAGCGAGCGATGACACCGCTGATCATGAATTCACACAGTAATGGCAATAAGCTGTTTCTGTATTTCATGGGTGAATTACTGAAAACAGCCAGTTCGACAACAGATAATAAAAGAGTGGATTTTGACTGGTTTGAGAATGCCTTAGTTCACTTCGATGACTTTTTAGCAACAGAGAATATCAGCACAAACAAGATCAGATACGAAATTTCAAAGTCCCGGCAATTGAGATTGCTCGATGGTAAATCCTCAAAACAATCACAGTAGAGGAAATCATGTCTGATATAAAACCCCCTCGCCTACGAACGGTTGATAAGGTCAAGTCACCATTTTCGCTCAATCAATTTCCGCACGATTTTGGCTTTAAACTGGGCAAAGAAATCGTTTATTTGCTTGCAACTAAAAGCACGCCCGATCTAGCGGGGCCAGAGTGGGAGCAAATATTTGCAAGTTGCATCGGCGCTGCTTGGAGACCTTCAAATGTCGGACTCGATGATGTCATTTCAGGCGTCTGCGCTTGGGGGGCAAAGACTGTCAAGAATCCTCATCCTCACCAAGCGAAGATCATCAGATTGATTTCCGGCAGAAGTTCACCTGCCTATTCTTATGGGCAGATGGAACTTGATGCGGACCCGCAAGAAATGGGCAATAGCGTGTTGAGCATATGGAATGCACGCGTGGAATCATTGCGGGTAAAATTTTCTCATTTGCGCACTGTTGTTCTTATAAAGTCTACCGATTTGACCGAATTAACAGTTTTTGAATTTGAAACTGTGTTGTATCCCGTAGACCAATATTTCTGGTCAAGGAACAAAAGAGGAAACTTAGAGGGTTTTGACAAGACAACTGCATTACATCGTTTTACTTGGCAACCTCATGGTTCTCAGTTCACAATTATTGAGCCTGTATCACAAGATTGCTTGCTTATAAAACTCAAGTCCCCACCCAAACTCGACAAAGACAGTGTGCTGAAGGCCTTGAATTATGATGACAGTTGGGTAACTGTGATAAGGCGCAATGGTGGGATTTAGTGTTGCTGTGAACGCACTTTTAGCTGAAACCACCATCCCCTCCGGCCAAACCCTCCAACTCGTCCAGGGCGACATCACGACCGAACATGTGAACGCCATCGTCAACGCGGCGAACGAGCATCTCCAGCATGGCGGTGGGGTGGCATGGGCCATCATCCGGCGCGGCGGGGATGTCATTCAGCGGGAATCGGATGAGTGGGTACGGATTCACGGCCCGGTCAGCCATGCGGAACCGGCCTGGACTTCAAGCGGGGCGCTGCCTGCGAAATACGTCATTCACGCTGTCGGCCCGGTCTGGAACGAGGGCGACGAAGATGTCAAATTGGCGGCAGCCGTGACCGGGTCCCTGAATGTGGCGGAACGCCTCGGCCTGTTATCCCTCGCCATGCCTGCCCTGTCCACCGGAATTTTCGGCTTTCCCAAGCAGCGCGCCGCGGGTGTGCTCTTCTCAGTCATCCAAAATCATTTCTCCGAGAACCCCGCCTCCACGTTGAAGCAGGTGCGAATCGTGCTTTACGATCAAGCAACGGTAAACGCCTTCCTGAGAATCTGGCATGATTACTTCCAGTCATAATCCCAAACTACAGCTTGCGCGCGCCCTGCTCGGACGCCCGAAGGAACGCCGCGAGGCTGGAGCGTTTGTTGCGGAGGGAGTGCGGTTAGTGGAGGAGGCCTTTATTACGCGCTGGCCTTTTCGCTTTGTGCTCTATTCTTCCGAGTTGAGTAAGCGTGGGCAGGAATTGGTTGGCAAGTTGAAAGTTGGGGGGGTGGAAATTGAAGAGGTTGCGCCGCACCTGCTCCAATCCATCAGCGAGACAGAGGCTTCACAAGGTATCCTCGCCATCCTCGAACTTGCTCCCATCCCCTATCCCCTATCTCCTAACTTCATCCTCATCCCCGACCAAATCCGCGATCCCGGCAACCTTGGAACGCTGCTACGCACCGCAGCCGCGGCTGACGTGCAAGCGGTCTTGATCCCACCCGAAACGACCGATGCCTTCGCGCCGAAAGTTGTCCGCGCCGGCATGGGGGCGCACTTCAGGCTGCCGATTATCTCCCTTGCGTGGGAGGAGATTGAGCGATTCATCGATTCAGCGAGTCAGCGAGCCAGCGAGTCGGCGAGTCAGCGAGTCGGCGAGTCAGCGCAGTTGAAGGTTTTCCTCGCAGACATGGAAGGGCAATCCTGCTGGGAAGCGGATTTCCGCCGGCCGCTGGCATTAATCGTCGGTGGAGAGGCAGAAGGGGCAAGCCAGGAAGCGCGCAAGTTGGCAAGTCAGCAAGTTCGTATTCCCATGCCCGGCGGCGCAGAATCATTGAATGCCGCCAGCGCGGGGGCAATATTGATCTTCGAGATTGTCCGCCAGAGGACTGAAACACGAAGCCATCCTTAACCGCCGACCGAGTAGGCGCTGCCCTGAGTTCATCGAAGGGTGCTGCGCAAGGCTTACTCGGCGGTATAATCGCCTCGTGACCCGAATTTGTATTATCCCCAAGGCCGCCAATATTGGCGGGGTGACATCCTTCCAACGCAAACTTGCCGCAGGACTGGCGCGGCGCGGCGTGGAAGTCTGTCACGACCTCAGCGACCTGCCCTATGACGCGCTGCTGTTGACCGGCGGCACGCGCCAACTGTTTGCCCTGTGGCAGGCGCGGCGGCGCGGCGTGCGGGTCGTCCAGCGGCTGGACGGGATCAACTGGATCCACCGCCAGCGGCGCACCGGCTGGCGTCATTACCTGCGCGCCGAATATGGCAACTGGCTGCTGGCTTTTATCCGTACCCGCATCGCCAGCCAGATCGCCTACCAGTCCGAATTCGTGCGCGGCTGGTGGGAAGACTGGTTCGGAGCGGCGCGCGCCCCGGGCGTCGTCATCCACAACGGCGTTGATTTGGAGGTTTATTCTCCTGTGGGACGGGTTATCAACCCGCCCTACCGTCTGCTGATTGTGGAAGGCAGCCTGGGCGGGGGCTATGAGATGGGCCTGGAATGGGCGGTTCGCCTGGGGGAGTCGTTGGCCGGGAACCCCAAGTTCCCCATGCAACTGATGGTTGTCGGCCGCCTCGCGCCGCAGCTTCAATCTGCCTGGCAAAACAACAGCCGCATCCCCATACTGTGGGCCGGAACGCTGCCCGGCGAACGCATCCCCGAAATTGACCGTTCGGCGCATCTCCTTTTCTCAGCCGATTTGAACTCGGCCTGCCCCAATGCGGTCATCGAGGCGCTGGCCTGTGGTTTACCGGTAGTGGCCTTCAGCACCGGCGCTTTACCCGAGTTGGTGACCGGCGATGCTGGCCGCCTCGTCGCGTACGGCGGCAACCCGTGGCGGATTGACCCGCCCGATCTGCCGGCCCTGGCCACGGCCGCCGCGGATATCCTGTCCGACCTGCCGCGCTTTCGCAAAGGGGCGCGGGCGCGGGCAGAGGCGTCATTTGGACTGGAGCGGATGGTTGAAGGCTATTTACAGATTTTGTTGGATTGAAGTGATACTTATGGACGAAGAAATCCTAAACTTTCATGGAATTAATGGCTAATCCACTTTTATCTTTCGCCGCCTTTGCCGCGCGCATCCTGCCCCAGCCGGTCAAACAGGCCATCTATCGCCTCAGCCCGCTGGCGCGGCCGATGCGTGACTGGCTCAACCGCGCTGCCCCGACCGGCCTGACGACAGTCAAGGTCGCCGCCGGAGACTTGGCGGGCTTCATCTTGCAACTTGACCTCCAGACCGAGAAAGATTACTGGCTGGGTACTTATGAGCCGGAATTGCAGGCGACTTTGCGCGCGCTGGTAAAACCCGGCATGGTCGCCTACGATGTCGGCGCAAATATCGGCTACGTGACCTTGTTGCTGGCCCGCGCCGTGGCCGAGACGGGGCGAGTCTGCGCCTTCGAAGCGCTGCCGTCCAACGTCGAGCGCTTGCGCGCCAACATTGGACTCAACGGTATGAAGGCGCGGGTGATGGTCGTCGCCGGGGCGGTGACAGCTGGCCAGGGTCCGCTGCGCTTTCTCGTTCACACCTCAGGTGGGATGGGCAAGGCCGCAGGCTCAGCCGGGCGGCGGGCGGACGACTATCTATCCGAGATCACTGTCACGGGTATCTCGCTGGATGAATTTGTCTACACACAAGGCAACCCGCCGCCGCAGGTGATCAAGATGGACATCGAAGGCGGCGAAGTGATGGCATTGCCCGGGATGCGCCGCCTGCTGGTCGAGGCGCGCCCGCGGATGTTGCTGGAATTGCACGGCCCGGAATCGACGCGCCTGGCCTGGGAGATGCTCACCGCCGCCGGGTATGAAATTTGCTGGATGAAACGCGGCTTTCCACCCGTAGCCTCGCTGGAGGCGCTGGGCTGGAAGGCTTATCTGGTCGCCAGGCCGAAGGCATAAATGGAGATGGGTGGCATGATTTCTCGTTTTTCCGGGCGTTTGGGGATTCAGCAGCGCGTCCTGCCGCTCTATCGCCTCCCTTTCTTTGACTCTCTGGGCGCAGCCTGCGACGGCGGCCTGAGTCTCTTTGCCGGGCTGCCCCGCCCGGAAGAATCCATCTCTGTCACCGACCAATTACGTTTTACGCATTACGTTTTAGCCAAGAACATTCACATTTTTCGCGGACCCCTCTATCTCTGCTGGCAGGGCGGTCTGATCCAATGGTTGGATGACTGGCTGCCGGATGCGTTGATCGTGGAGGCCAACCCGCGCTATCTCTCGACGCCCGCGGCCGTGCACTGGATGAAAGCACGCGGCCGTCCCGTGCTCGGCTGGGGCTTGGGCGCGCCGCCGCTCGCGGGACCTTTGGCCTGCTTGCGCCGCCCGGCGCGTATTCGTTTCCTGAGCCGCTTCGACGCCCTCATCACTTACAGTCAGCGCGGCGCGCAGGAATATGCCGCCCTCGGCTTTCCTGCCGATAAAATCTTCATCGCTCCCAATGCAGCCGCCCCACGACCTCTATCCCCTCCTCCCTCCCGACCTTCGACTTTCAACCCCTCGGGCCGAACCTCGGGGCGAGGCCTTCGACCTGTTGTTCTCTTCGTCGGTCGCTTACAGGCGCGCAAACGCCTCGACCTGCTTCTGCAAGCCTGCGCCGCCCTGCCGACCGCGTTGCAGCCGAGGCTGGTCATCGTTGGCGACGGCGCGGAGCGCGCCGCACTGGAATCGTTGGCCGAGCAAATTTACCCGCCCGCCGAATTCGTCGCTGCGCTGCACGGCGCGGCGCTCGCCCCCTACTTCACCGCCGCAGATTTGTTCGTCCTGCCCGGCACGGGCGGACTGGCGGTGCAAGAGGCCATGTCCTATGGGCTGCCGGTCATCATGGGGCAAGGGGATGGCACGAATGACGATTTGGTGCGGCCTGAAAACGGTTGGCAGATCCCGCCGGATGATTTCCCCGCGCTGACCGAAACTCTGCGCCTGGCGCTCTCCGACGCGGCGCGACTGCGCAGGATGGGGGCGGAATCCTACCGCATCGTTTCCGAAGAGATCAATATCGAGCGGATGGTGGGGGTGTTTGTCGAGGCGCTGAATAGCGTGAGACCCTAAAAGTCGTCACTACACATTATTCCAAACTTCCCGTAACAATCGCCTTCTTCACCTCGCCAATCGCTTTGGTAACCTGTATCTCGCGCGGGCAGGCCAGGGTGCAATTGAAAATGGTGTGGCAGCGGTGGATGCCGAAGATATCGTTTAAGATCTTCAAGCGTTCAGCCGCGGCGCGGTCGCGGCTGTCAAAGATGAAGCGGTGGGCGTTGACAATGGCCGCCGGGCCGAGGTACTGCTCGTTGGCCCAGAACGAGGGACAGGAGGTGGTGCAGCAGGCGCACAGGATGCACTTGGTGGTGTCGTCGAAGCGCTCGCGCTGCTCGGGGGATTGCAGCCGTTCCTGCGCCGGTTCCGGCTCATCGTTGACAAAATAGGGTATCACCGAGCGGAAATTCTCGAAGAACGGCTCCATATCCACGATCAGGTCTTTGATGACTTTAAGGCCAAGAATCGGCTCGACCGTGATTTTCGCGCCGGTATCGCGAACGAGCGTCTTGCAGGCCAGGCGGTTGAATCCGTTGATGCGCATCGCATCCGAGCCGCAGATGCCGTGCGCACACGAGCGGCGGAAGGAGAGCGTGCCATCCTGGTAGCCCTTGACCTTTTCGAGCAAATCCAGCACGCGGTCGGTTTCGACGGCCTCCAGTTTATAGCTCTCGTAGCGGGGCTTCTTGTCCTTTTCCGGGTTATAGCGGAAGATTTTGATGGTTATCTGCATGATGACATTCTCCAATATTTTTCAAACGGAATACGCAACACGCAACACGTAACTCGCAACACGCAACACGAAGAATATGCACCGTATTACGTCTTCCGTTTAGTACGTCCGTTCCTTCGGCTGGTACTTGGTGATGACCACCGGCTTGTATTTCAGCTCAATCCTGCCGTTTTCACGCAGATAGGCCATCGTATGCTTGAGCCATTTCTTGTCGTCGCGGTCGGGATAATCCTCACGCGAGTGACCGCCGCGGCTTTCGGTGCGCGCCAGCGCTGAAACGGTGGTGACCTCCGCCAAGTCGAGCAGGTTGCCCAGTTCCCAGGCGTTGATCAGTTCCATATTGAAGATTTTGCCGGTGTCGGTCACGCGCACGTGCTTGAAGCGCGCCTGTAACTCGCGGATTTTTTCCAGCGCATTTTGCATGCCCTGGCCGGAGCGGAAGATGCCCATGTCGTCGAACATCACTTTTTTCATCTCGCGGGCGATGTCGAAGGCGTTTTCCTTGCCGTCGGCGGTGAGGAACTGGTCGAACTGGGCGCGGGCGAACGCGGCCGGGTCGGCGGGCAGCGGTTGGTATGCTGCGCCTTTGGCGAACTCGGCGGCGCGCAGACCGGCGTACTTGCCGAAGACGACTAAATCGAGCAGGGAATTGGTGCCGAGCCGGTTCGCGCCGTGCACCGAGACGCAGGCCACCTCTCCCGCCGCGTATAAGCCAGGGACGGTGGTGTTCTCCTCGTTCGAAATCACCTCGCCGTACTTGTTGGTCGGGATGCCGCCCATGGCGTAGTGCGCGGTCGGTTGGATGGGCATCAGCTGCGTGACCGGGTCCACGCCGAGGTAGACGCGGCAAAAGTCCACGATGTCGGGCAGTTTCGCCAGGATTTGCTCGCCGGTGACGACGAAGGGGGAGCCATCCGGATTCTTGCGGCCATCCAGGGCGGCATACTTGTTGACCGATTCAGGTCGCACGTCGAGGTAAACGTAGTTCTGGCCGTTGACGCCGCGCCCATCGCGGATTTCGAGATAAATGGCGCGGCTGATCACGTCCCGCGAGGCCAAGTCTTTCACCGTCGGGGCGTAGCGTTCCATAAATCGCTCGCCTAAACCATTAATCAAAATTCCGCCCTCGCCGCGCACGCCCTCGGTGATGAGGATGCCGAGTTTGTAGATGCCGGTGGGATGGAATTGGAAAAATTCCATGTCTTCCAGCGGCAGGCCGCGCCGCATGGTGATGGCCGGGCCGTCGCCGCTGAAGGCATAAGCATTGGAGGTGATTTCCCAGATGCGGCCATGCCCGCCGGTGGCGAAGATGACCGTTTTGGCGTGGAAGAGGTGCATCTCACCGCTGGCGAGTTCGATGGCGACCACACCCGCTGCCGCGCCATTGACCATCAATAAGTCAACAACCTGAAATTCATCGTAGAAGGTGACGTTGTTCTTGATGCACTGCTGGTAGAGCGTCTGTAAAATCATGTGACCGGTGCGGTCGGCGGCGTGACAGGCGCGGCTCACCGGTTTGCCGGTCACGTTGTTGGTATGCCCGCCGAAGGGGCGCTGGGAGATTTTGCCTTCCGGCGTGCGATCGAAGGGCAGGCCCATGTGTTCCAGTTCGTAGATGGCCTGAACAGCCTCGTTGCACATGAACTCGATGGCATCCTGGTCGCCGAGGTAATCGGAGCCTTTGACCGTATCGTACGTATGCCATTCGGGATGGTCTTCTTCCACGCTGCCGAGCGCCGCGCCAATGCCGCCCTGGGCGGTGCCGGTGTGCGAGCGCGTCGGGTAGAGTTTGGTGATGATGGCGGTGGATGCAGTCCTGGAGGCGTAGAGTCCGGCCATCAGGCCCGCCCCGCCGGCGCCAACGACCAATACTTCGAATTGATGTGTTTTCATGCCGCCGCTCCTAAGAGGTCAAGATCATGTAGATGCCGATGACGCTTATGAGCAGCGTGACCAACACAACCAGGATGCGCAGGGATTTCCGCAACCAGACCCGCGAGATGTAGTCTTCCAGTACGCTCAGCAGGCCGTGCAAACCATGCGAGGTTGCAAAAAAGACGAACAGGCTGCCCATAACTTTCCAAAAAACCGTGCTCCAGGGTGCGAGGTCCGGGACATTGGTATTCAAGACGTGACTGGGGTTGGGCATGAATGTCCAGCGAAGTACGTCTGCCAGATTCATCTGGGTGCGGGCACCCATGATCAGCGCGCCGACCATGCCAATGAGCGCAAACAGGTACATCAACAGGGCCGAGAGGCGTGTGAAGAGCCACATGCTCGTTTCGAAATCGAAGCCGCGTTGGGAGATGGATACAGTTCGTGGTTTCATAGTCTCCTCCTAGCCTCCCAGCGCCGTGCGGGCGATGACGAACACGGCGATGGCATAGATGGGCAGGAAGACAGCCCATTCCACCCAAATCGCTTCGCGCTGGTGTTCAATCAATTTCGGCCACAGGTCGAGGATGACGATGCGCAGCCCGTTGATGGCATGGAACAGGGCGCAGAAAAAGATGAAAATCTGGAAAGCCCAGTGCATATAAAAAGTATTGAAGAAAATCCCGATATTCCCACCAAAATACGAGGAGAGGATATGCACCGCGACGAAGATGACAATAGCCAGCCCGCCGATGCGATGCAGGATGTAGGTCAACATCGGTCCTTTACCCTGGTATCGCAGGCCTTCGATCAGGCCGACGTTTCTTTTTAGACCCATCTACGCCTCCTAAGTTTTGATTTGGCAGGTTTTCTAAGCCTCCTGCCATTTTTCTTTTACAGCCCTTTGGCGGCTATGGAAAGCCACCCTACTATTATCCCTTTGCAATTCGTCAGGGAATAGTGACAATACTCATGGATTATTCGTTCCAGACATCCTCTTGGGGAAGAGTGATTCGTCTTTATAATCTATTTGCTGAAGGCCTACTTCAGTTGACACAACCGTCCCGAAGGTTTTGAAAGACGGCTAAATTGGTCAATTCAACCTTCGGGACGTTCTTTCTTTCAACTCATTGACATAACTCCGATAGGACGTTCGTGGTTAGTTGCTTGAACCGCTTTTTACGGTAAAATTCGGACACACGCACTCGATATTTTACAACAAAACTCCGTTCAGCGAGTACATAATGCAGGAGGTACACATGGCAGGTTCCCATCATGGTAGCGCAGTCGGCTACCATCATATCAGCCGGCGCGACTTTATCAAGTTGACGACGGTAGCCCTGGGCAGCCTCATGGGCGCGGTTATCGGCCTGCCGGCCATCGGCTATCTGGTTGACCCGGCGTTGAAAGCGGGCGGAAAAGAGGCCTGGATTCCGCTCGGGCCGCTGGAGAAGTTCGAGGTCGGAAAGCCCACGCCGGTCACCTTCATCCGCAGCAAAGTCAACGGCTGGGAGAAGACGGCTAATAGTTACGGCGTGTTCGTTTTGAGGAAATCCGATGCGCCCACTGACGTGATGGTTCTCTCCAACCGCTGCACGCACCTTTCGTGCCGCGTCAACTGGAAGGAAGAGCAGCAAGCCTACCTCTGTCCCTGCCATGACGCGGCCTTCGATATTAACGGCGCAGTCCTCGGCGGCCCGCCTCCCCGCCCGCTGGATAAATATGCCGGCGAAAATCTCAAAGTTGAAGATGGCGTCGTCCATATTTTCTTTGCGGAAGGCTAACCATGTCTCGATTTGGCTCGACAACCATGTGGAAAAAACTTTACGCCTGGCTGGATGAACGCCTGGGTCTCAACGACCTGTATAAAGCTACCCTCGACCGTCCCGAACCCAGAGGCAACTGGTGGAATACGCTTGGCTCGGCCAGTCTGTTCCTGTTTCTCTTGCAGGGCGCGACCGGCATCTTCCTGACCGTCTATTACACGCCCTCGCCCGACCACGCTTACGACAGCATCACTTACATCATGAACGGCGTAGCCTTCGGTTGGCTGATCCGCGGCATCCATCACTGGGGTTCGTCTCTGATGGTGTTGATTGTCTTCATTCACATGCTCCGCGTCTTCGTGACCGCCTCCTACAAGTACCCGCGCGAACTGACCTGGCTCATCGGCGTCGGCCTGCTGCTGCTCACAATGGGGATGGGTTTCACCGGCTACCTGCTGCCCTGGAACCAGAAAGCCTACTGGGCGACGACGGTCGGCACCGCGATTGCCGGATCAGTCCCGGTCGTTGGCGAATTCATCATGAAAGTCCTGCGCGGCAGTTCGGACCTCAGCGCGCTGACCCTGAGCCGCTTCTTCTCGGCCCACATCTGGATGCTCCCCGCCGCGCTGGCCGGATTGATCGGTGTTCATCTCTACCTGATCATCAAGCACGGTGAATCCGAGTTTCCCGGCAGGGATGACTAAGGAGCACGGCCATGAACAACGAACTCAAGAAAACAGTCCACGAAAAATACAAGATTGCCCTGCAAAAGGGTGAACGCTTCTGGCCCGACAGCATCTACAAGGATTTGGTCGTCTCCTTCGGCATCTTCATCCTGCTCCTCCTCCTGGCAACCTTCATCGGCATACCGGGTGAGCCGAAAGCAGACCCCAGCGACTCGGCCTACATTCCGAAGCCTGAGTGGTACTTTCTTTTCCTGTTCAAATTCCTTGCCATCTACGGGCAAATCCCCGTACTTGGCAAAATTGAATGGATCGCCACGGCGCTCATCCCTGGCATTGCCCTGCTGATCTTATTCATCCTGCCGCTGACGGATAAAAATCCCTACCGCCACTACTCCCGCCGCATCCTGGCGCTGGCGGTCATGGGCATCTTTGTCACCGGTGTGGTGGCGCTGACGATGATATCCAACGTGCCAACCGCCACCGGCGAAGATGGCATGTCGCTGTCAACCCTGTTCCAGTTCCTGTCCGGCCTGGTGCTACCGGGGCTGGCCTACATCGTTCTGGTTGGATTATCTTTCCTGGCTCGGAAATCGCCCAAGCCGGCCGGGCGGGCGCAGATATGGACAGCCGGTATTATCTCTGTGACGATACTCGTGTTGGCCATGCTGGTGGTCGTCCTCGCTCCGCCGGCCGAGGCCGGCGCGGAGGTCGAAGTGGCGGGCACGATTGCCGAGCAGATGGTGCTCGGCCAGGACCTGTACTCGGTCAACTGCGTTGAGTGTCACGGCGCGGAGGGCGAGGGCGGCGAAGTCAAAGGTGTGCTCGGCCAGGACCTGTACTCGGTCAACTGCGTTGAGTGTCACGGCGCGGAGG